>CAZULO010000200.1:3489-5304 GCA_964621245.1 uncultured Flavobacterium sp. | reverse complement strand
AATTATGGAACCGGTTTAGGATTGGCAATTGTTAAGAATCTTACTCAAAAAATCGATTTTGATATAAAAGTCACCTCAGAAATTGGAAAAGGGAGCACCTTTACTTTAATGGAAAAATAAGTACCATTAATCGGTATAATGTCTGAAAATTCCAGTATCCGTAAGCGTGTGTAATGCTGCTTTTTGATTGGCTGCTTTCAAGGCTTGATTAGCCCAAGAATTACAAGTGTAAAATAACGAATAACTTCCTTTAGCTTCATAAAAAACATCTGTTTTTCCATAAACCGCATCGGTATCAATTTTTATAGTTTCACCTGATTTAGTTTTGAAAGAATCATAGATAAATAGAATCAGTTTTTTATAATCTTCGGCATCTACTACAATTTTTTTACAATATTGATCTTCTTTCATCGTTTTATAATAGGTCGTATGCAAAGCGCTTGAACTTAATCCAGTTGCTGCTTTTAAGGCGGTACTCGCTTTCAAATCGGCCCAAGTTGGCGTTTCTAAATAAAATCCTCTATCGCCCCAACCTAAAGCTAAATATTTTGCGGTGGAATCTTTTGCTTTTGTATGTTCAAATTTGATTTGTTTCGACCAATCGTAATATTTATTTTTAACAGGAACCACAATATCGGTATGCACTCCATTAGATAATATATAAATATCTACTTTTGACTCGTCTTTTGAAACTGTATTATTGTTTACAGATATAAAAGATAACAAGGTTACAAATAATCCATAAGCGATTAAAGCTACTAAAAATAAGCCTAAATATTTGAATGTTTTTTTGATGGTTTTCATGATTAAATTTTATTATAAATTGTTTCGTAAGAAAAATCTTTTAACCTTAATAATTTCCTAAACTGAGATTTTGAAGGATTAATAGTTATAGTTGTATCTGTTTCTTTTAAATTTAACTGACCTTCAAGTTTAATTTCTTTTTTTAATTTTTCGAAATCTTCTTTAGAGGTAATACTAAATTTTCTAATCTGATTATTATTTTTTTTATAGATATCTACAAAAATTCTATCTTCAATGATTGTATTTAAAATTATAGCATCTTTATACAATTTTAAAACTTCATCTTTAACAAATATCGTATCAGAATGTTTCATTTCCCAATATATTGAGTCGTTTTTAGTTATAAATATTGCTTTTTGTTTTGTATCATTATCTATAACATAATTTTTATCAAAAGTTAGATAAGTGACAGAATCTTTCTCTTTGATTGAAATTTTCTGTTCATCAAACCATTTTTGAATAATTTTGTCTTTCTCAATAGAAATAAAGGTAGAATCTGAAGATATATAAGTTCCAAAAAACGACTTCGGGATTTCTGATATCTCATCTACTCCTAAAGGCTGATTTTCAGCAAAATCAATATAACTATCTACTCTTTTGTTACAAGAAATTATGGATATAAATACACTAAAAAATAAAACTGATTTCTTCAATTATACTAATTTTAAGAAGAACTTAACAAATGTTGTGCCACAAAAAAAATCTGCTAAAGTTAATTAGCAGATTTTTCAATATGTATTATATTTTTAAGAATTACACGTTAAAACGGAAATGCATCACATCACCATCTTTTACGATATATTCTTTACCTTCTACTCTAAGTTTTCCTGCTTCTTTACATTTGGCTTCCGTTCCAAAATTAGAATAATCTTCAAAAGCAATCACTTCTGCACGGATGAATCCTTTTTCAAAATCAGTATGAATAACTCCAGCTGCTTGTGGTGCTGTATCACCAATTTGAATGGTCCAAGCTCTAACTTCTTTTACACCTGCTGTAAAATACGTTTGCAA
>CAZULO010000200.1:0-3389 GCA_964621245.1 uncultured Flavobacterium sp. | reverse complement strand
GTAATTAATTGAAAAGCATCATATAAAGCGGCTTCTTCAATTCCATTAGGTTCAACTGTTCTGGCAGATTTACCTTGTAATAAAGCTTCTTTAATTCGATCTAAAATACCTTTTTCAATTTTAGCTTCGGCATTACCTGTTTTTGCGCCTTTATTGGCTTTTTCTAAACGTTTTTCAACCGTTTCTAAGTCTTTTAATTGTAATTCAATATCAATAGTTTCTTTATCGCGAATTGGATTTACATTACCATCCACGTGGACAATATTATCATTATCAAAACAACGTAATACGTGAATAATTGCATTACATTCTCTAATATTTCCTAAAAACTGATTTCCTAAACCTTCGCCTTTACTAGCGCCTTTAACCAAACCTGCAATATCAACAATATCAACTGTTGCCATTTGTACACGTTCTGGTTTTACTAATTCTTCTAAACGGTTAATTCTTGGATCTGGTACATTTACTACACCAATATTGGGTTCTATCGTACAAAAAGGAAAGTTTGCACTTTGCGCTTTTGCATTAGATAAACAATTAAATAATGTCGATTTTCCTACGTTTGGTAAGCCTACAATTCCTGCTTTCATTATTTTTTATTTTAAAAAGTGTACAAATATAAACTTTAATATTGAGAATTGTAAACTAGATAACTTCTAAATATATTATTTCAAAACTCTTTTCTTTTTTATATATTTGAATCTAACTAAAAAACTAATTTATGAAAAAACTAAATGTATTACTACTACTAATACCTATTAGTACGATTCTGGCTCAGGAAAAAAAAGTAAACGACACCATCAAAACCAAAGAAATTGAAGAAGTCGTAATTGTAGGTTCAAGAAATACCAAAAGAACCATTGTTAATTCAGCTGTTGCCATAGATGTAATTGATATTAAAAATATTACTACACAAAGTGGTAAAATTGAAATAAACGAATTACTACAATATGTTGCGCCTTCATTTAATGCAAACAAACAATCAGGATCAGACGGTGCCGACCACGTAGATCCCGCCTCATTAAGAGGATTAGGACCTGATCAAACCTTAGTTTTAATTAACGGTAAAAGAAGACACCAATCGTCATTAATTAATTTATTCGGAACTCGCGGTAGAGGAAATACAGGAACCGACTTAAATGCAATCCCTGCAACCGCCATAAAACGTATTGAAATATTGCGAGATGGAGCCGCAGCACAATATGGTTCAGATGCCATTGCAGGTGTAATTAACATTGTTTTAAATGACAATATAGATGAATTAACTGGAGCTGTAACATATGGAGCCTTCAATACAAATGCTAGAGGCGATTTTCCATTAGGAACTGCGAATACTCCAGATTTTAGATTAGATGAAAATGGGAATGGGAATTCTTACGGAAAAAATAAAAATTTTGATGGAAATTCAGTAAAAGTTGGCGCTAATTATGGAGTTGCTTTAGGAAAAAATGGTGGTTTTGTGAATTTTACAGGTGAATTTCTGAATAAAGAAAAAACACTTCGTCCAGGTTTCGATTTTAGAAAAGGATTTGGAGAAGCCGCTGTAAGAGGTATAAATTTCATGGCGAATTTATCTGTACCTGTTTCTACAAAAACAGATTTTTATGCCTTTGCAGGAACAAATACTAGAAATACAGATGCCTATGCTTTTACTAGAAATGACGGAGCAAGAGTGGTAGAATCGATTTATCCTGGAGGTTTCACACCTAGAATTACCTCAACAATTTTAGATCATTCCATTGCATTAGGGTTAAAAACAAGATATACAAATGGTTGGAAAATGGACTTTAGTAACACATTAGGTTCTAATTCTTTCCAATATAATATCAAAGGAACCTTAAATGCTTCGCTTCAATCAGCCTCTCCAACAGAATTTGATGCAGGTGGACATAAACTACTACAAAATACTACCAACTTAGATTTTTCAAGAAATTTTCCTAGTATTTTAGAAGGATTTAACTTCGCCTTAGGATCTGAATTCCGAATTGAAAAATTTAATATTTTTGCAGGTGAAACGGGTTCTTACGCTACCTATGATGTAAATGGAAACGTAGTAACGGATCCGTCCTCTCAAACCATCCCGACTGATCCAGTTTCTGGTGATCCAAGACCAGGTGGATCTCAAGGATTTCCAGGTTATAGCCCAGCAAATGTGGTGAATAAAACCAGAAATAACGTTTCTTTGTATGCAGATACCGAGTTAGATATTACAAAAGCTTTTATGCTGAGTGCTGCGGTTCGTTTTGAAAATTATAGCGATTTCGGAAGTGCTATAAATGGAAAATTAGCTTCTAGATTAAAATTATCTCAGCAAATTAACCTACGAGGTTCTGTTAGTACAGGATTTAGAGCGCCTTCTTTAGCACAAATTTATTATAATACCAGTTTTACCAACTTTAGTAGTGCTGGTGCCACAGAAGTATTATTAGCTGGAAATGAAAGTCCGGTAACAAAAGCCTTTGGAATTGGAAAATTAAATCAAGAAAAAGCAGTGAACAGCTCATTAGGAATTACAGGAAGTTTTGGAGATTTTACGACCACAATTGACGCATATATGATAAGCGTAAAAGATAGAATTGTTTTAACCGGTTATTTTGACGCTACTTCGTTGGGTTTAAATGTTGATGCTGCTCAATTTTTCACAAATGGAGTAGATACCAAAACAAAAGGTGTGGATCTTGTTTTTTCATGGAAAAAAAACATAGGAACTTCTAGAATTGGAGCTGCTTTAGTCGGTAACATAAATGATATGGAAATTTCTAATGTTAAAAATAGAGGTTTAGATGAACAAACCTTTTTTGGGGAAAGAGATAAAGCCTTTTTATTGGCTTCTGCACCGGCAAGTAAATTTGGGTTAAACTTAAATTATGGTAAAAAATGGTTTGATGCCGGTTTAGCCTTTACTCGTTTTAGTGAAGTAAAACTTTTAGATTATCAAGTGTATGAAGATGTTAACGATTATGGTGGTTCTTTCGAAAACCAAATTAAAGCGGCAACAGATACCTATGGTGCTAAAATTGTAACCGATTTAACTTTAGGATTTAAACTTAATGAAACGTTTCGAATCACAGCTGGTGCCAATAATTTACTAAACATTTATCCTGATCAACAAGATGATTGGGTAGAAGCTGGTGGTTATTGGGATGCGGTACAAATGGGATTTAGCGGTGCATATTATTACACTCGACTTAATTTCAAATTTTAAATTATATCAAAAAAAAAACCTGAATTTTAAATTCAGGTTTTTTTTATTATTTTATTAACTTATTGGTTATGTAAAAATGCTTGTCTGTTTAAAAGTGTTTCTTCACTTTCCACATGATTATCATCAGGTACACAACAATCAACCGGACAAACCGCAGCACATTGTGGCTCTTCATGAAAACCTT
>CAZULO010000199.1:0-5378 GCA_964621245.1 uncultured Flavobacterium sp. | reverse complement strand
TGGGAAGTTTCTGAAACGATTCCACAACCAGAATCTTCAAAAGTAGCAATTGAATGGTACGAAGCGAAATTGCAACAAACCTTATTAGAAATTGAAGATAATTTCGAAAAATACAGATTATCGGAAGCGTTAATGGCGACTTATAAATTAGTTTGGGATGATTTCTGTTCTTGGTTCTTAGAAATGATTAAACCTGGATACCAACAACCAATTGACAAAACGACTTTCGACAAAGCAATTGAAATGTTGGAGAATAATTTAAAATTATTACACCCTTTTATGCCTTTCTTAACGGAGGAAATTTGGCAACACATTGCAGAAAGAACACCAGAACAAGCCTTAATTATAGCAGAATATCCAAAAATGACATCAGTAAATACTGCTTTAATTGCAGATTTTGATTTCACAACAGATGTTATTTCTGGAATTAGAACGATTAGAAAAGATAAAAACATTCCGTTTAAAGATGTAATTGAATTAAGAGTCGTGAATAATGAAAAAGCTTCTTCTTATTTCGATTCAGTTATCACGAAATTAGGAAATGTTGCTTCTTTAGAATATGTATCTGAAAAAGTAGACGGCGCTTTATCGTACCGAGTAAAATCTAACGAATATTTCATTCCAATTACCGGAAACATTGATATTGAGGCTGAAATTGCAAAATTAACGGAAGAATTAAATTACACGAAAGGTTTCTTAAAATCGGTTCAAGGTAAATTATCTAACGAAAAATTTGTAGCAGGCGCACCTGAACAAGTAATTGCAAACGAACGCAAAAAAGAAGCAGATGCTTTAGCAAAAATTGCAACAATCGAGCAAAGTATTGCCGGATTGAAGTAAAAAATATTTTAAAAAGTAAAAGCCGATTTTCTTAGGGGAATTGGCTTTTTTTATGTTTATTTTTTCAAATACTCTTTTGCTGTTAGCACTGGAAGAATTGATTTTTTGAAATCTCTTTTATTTCTTGTTAGAATCAAATCTAACTCATTTTCTAAGGCTGTGTGGTATTGAATGGCATCTTCGAAATCTTTAAAATCTGAAACTAATGCTAATTCTAAAATTTTATCATCCATTGGTAAAACGTTTACCAATACTTTGAATTTAGTTAAAATCTTTCTTGCATCATCTAATTTATGGCTTCGCGCTAATAGATAATGTGTGTTAGCAATGGTTAAAGAAGAAATGTAAAGTTTAACTTTTTTATGGTCAGCCAAAGTAAATAGTTCTTGTGCTTCTTTATAGAATTCTTCTCGTTTAGAAAGTAAATCTAAAACAATATTCGTATCGACTAATATTTTATCCATTAAGAATATTTTTTAGATAAGTAATCTGAATATTCTTTTTTATAATCATCACTTTCAAGAGAAATAACACCAGTAAGACTTTCCACAAGTGGACTTATTTTAGTTTCTTCTGTATTTCTTTTAGTTAATGATAATAGATAATTTTCAATAAGCTTTGAAAGACTTATACTATTGTTTTTAGCGTAGAACTTTGCTTCTTCAATTACATGTTCATCTATATTTAAGGTTAGTTTCGTATTCATGATAATTTATTTACGTGTAAAATTAAATAATATATACGTAATAAAAAACTGTTTTTTGAAAATTTTAAAGAGTAATTCCCAAAGAACGCAAAAAAGAAGCAGATACTTTAGCAAAAATTGCAACAATCTAGCAAAGTATCGCTGGATTGAAGTAAGAATATATTTTTAAAGTAAAAGCCGATTTTCTTAGGGAAATCGGCTTTTTATATTTAATCACTTGATATAAACCGATTGCAAATAGGCTTTCAACGTTTGAGGTTTTCTTCCTAAAATGATTTCTAAATTTGGGAAGATTTTATCGAAATCGTTGTTTTTAATTCCAGCTGCAAATCCTAATGACATTTGAATGATCGGTTCTGGTAAATGAAATCCTTTCAAAGTTTCTTCATAAACTTCTGGAGTTGGACTCACATATGAAACTTCTTTTCCTGATAATTCTGTTAAGATTTCAGCCACATCGGCATATGAATAATTTTCAATATTGGTTAAAGGCAAACTCTTATTATCGTAAGCATCTGATACAACTATTTTCGCAATCGCTTCTGCTAAATCTGTTCTTGAAGCATACGCTACTTTTCCTTCACCTGCTGGAAAAAAGACACCTGTTTCTAAAACTTGTTCACCCAAAAACATCGGAATAACATCTAAATATAAAGAATGTTGCAGCATCGTATAAATAAAACCAGTGTCTTTGATATAGGCTTCTGTTTGGAAATGATCTTCTAAAAATACTTTTAAAGGAGAAGTTTGAATGTCATTTATCGACACACCTGTATATAAAATTTGCTTCACTCCTGCTCGTTTTGCGGCATCAATGGCATTTTTATGTTGTCCAATTCTGTTATTAAAATCACTTGAAGAAATTAATACTAATTTATCAACGTTTTCAAATGCAGTTACTAACGATTCTGGTTGATGGTAATCTCCAATTCTTATTTGAACTCCTTTTTCTTTTAATTGTTTTGCTTTTTCTTCCTCTCTAACTAAAACCGCTATTTCGTTTGAAGGAATAGTTGCTAGTAAATTTTCTACAATTTGAATTCCTAATTGACCTGTGGCACCTGTTACTAAAATCATTTTTATTTATTTTAATTTTTTATTAATTACTTCTACAAAATTACTTACTTTTGCTATACAAAATATACTACTATCTTAAAGTATAGCGCTATACTTTGGTATACTAATAATTTATATGATGAACATAGAACAGTTGAGTATTAGAGAAATTAAGGCTTGTCCGATAAATTATGTATTAGCCATTAACGATACATTGAATGTAATTAGTGGCAAATGGAAATTACCTATTATTGGAACCTTATTGTACGAAAAAAAACGATTTACTGAAATTCAGAAAAATATTGGAAAAATAACACCCAGAATGCTTTCGAAAGAATTGAAAGAATTAGAATTAAATGGAGTAATAACTAGAAAAGTATATGATGAAACTCCCGTTTTAGTAGAATATGAATTAACCGAATCCGCAAAGAAATTAAGTGAAGTATTAGACAAAATGGTAGATTGGGGTTTACAACATCGAAATAGTTTATTTAGTTAAAATGAAAAAACCGCTCTATTTTTCAATAGAACGGTTTTCGTGATTTTAGATGCTGAAACAAGTTCAGCATGACAAAGAGTTGTTAGTCATTCATAGAAATCAAAAACTCTTCATTATTTCTAGTACGTTTGATACGAGATTCAATAAATTCCATCGCTTCTACAGGATTCATATCGGCTAAATATTTACGTAAAATCCACATATGTTGTAACGTTGATTTGTCTAATAATAAGTCGTCACGACGCGTACTTGAAGAAACCAAGTCGATAGCTGGGAAAATACGTTTGTTAGATATTTTTCTGTCTAATTGTAATTCCATGTTACCAGTTCCTTTAAATTCTTCGAAGATAACCTCGTCCATTTTAGAACCTGTTTCTGTTAATGCTGTGGCGATAATACTTAATGAACCACCGTTTTCAATATTACGAGCGGCTCCAAAGAAACGTTTTGGTTTTTGTAATGCGTTGGCATCAACTCCTCCACTCAACACCTTTCCAGATGCTGGTTGAACCGTATTATATGCTCTTGCTAAACGAGTAATTGAATCTAATAAAATGACTACATCGTGTCCGCATTCTACCAATCGTTTTGCTTTTTCTAATACAATGTTTGCAACTTTTACATGACGATCAGCTGGTTCATCAAAAGTAGAAGCAATTACTTCGGCACGCACACTACGTTGCATATCGGTAACCTCTTCTGGTCTTTCGTCTATAAGTAAAACAATTAAATAAACTTCAGGATGATTGGCTGCAATAGAGTTAGCAATATCCTTTAACAACATGGTTTTACCTGTTTTTGGTTGCGCTACAATCATGGCACGCTGACCTTTACCAATTGGCGAGAACATATCGATAATTCTTGTAGATATAGAGGTGTTTTTTCCTGATAAATTGAATCTTTCTTCAGGGAAAAGTGGTGTTAAGTGTTCGAAAGAAACTCGATCACGAATCACTTGAGGATCGTGACCGTTAATTTTCAACACTCTAACTAAAGGGAAAAATTTTTCTCCTTCTTTTGGTGGACGAACCACACCTTTTACTGTATCTCCAGTTTTTAATCCGAATAAACGAACTTGGGATTGTGATAAATAAATATCATCAGGTGAAGCTAAATAATTATAATCCGAAGAACGTAGGAAACCATACCCGTCAGGCATCATTTCTAAAACCCCTTCACTTTCAATAATACCATCAAATTCAAAATCAGATTCACGGAAGTTTTTATTTCCATTGTTCTTATTAAATTTCGGATTGTTATTTTGGTTATTATTTTTCTTGAAATTTGGATTAGAATTGTTATTTTCTTGTTCTGAAACATCTGATTTTTCATCATTTTCAGGTTCAGCTACACTATTTTCAACCGATTCAACCGATTCTGATTGATTAAATTTTTCAACTCCTTTTTTCTTAGGTTGTTGACTGAAAACTTCTGATTTCTTATCAGCATCCAATTCAAAAGAAATTTTCTCTTGAGCATTTTGAACGGCTTTTGCAGAAGGTTTTTTTATTCTAGTACGTTGCGATTTTTGCTCGCCTGTATTTTCATCTGAAATGGTTTCAGACACAGAAGGAGTTACAACGTCTGCATCAGAATATGTATTACTAACTTTAGTTTGTTTTTTAACTGTTTTAACAGGTTTAACTTCAGGAGCCAATTTTTTAACAGGTTCTTCAGTTTTTGACTGGCCATCAGAAGAAAGCTGTAAATCTAATATCTGAGTAATTAATTCATCTTTTTTTAAAGTTTTGAATTTTTGTATATTAGCTACTTTAGCAATTTCTTGCAAATCAGAGAGTTTCATCCCTTTTAATGTAGATGTATCAAACATAAATGTTTATGGATTTTTTTAATCTTAATAAAATGAAAAAATTGTGATGAGGAATTTTTTGCTGTTTTAAAGTATCGTATAATGAAGTACTTACGATTATTCATTGCAATATTACGAATATTTTATTACAAAACAATAGTTTTTTTAAAAAAGAAAACTTATTTTTGTTTTATAAAAATTAAAAATGTTACAAAGAATTCAATCGGTATATTTATTTATTTGTGTTTTACTTTCTGGAGTTTTACCTTTTTATTTAAAGTTGTGGACAATTGATGGAAAGCTAAATATTTTTGCTACATCAAACAATGTATATATTGGTTTATTTATGATTTCAGCTATTTTAGCTTTAATTAGTATGATTAGTTTCAAAAAAAGACAAAACCAGTTTGTTATAAACAGACTGAATATGATATTAAACTTTATTATAATAGGATTATTAGTATATC
>CAZULO010000198.1:0-5388 GCA_964621245.1 uncultured Flavobacterium sp. | reverse complement strand
GAGTTTGGAGATGGAAGAGGAAGAATTCGACAGGCTTAGTCTAAAAGTGTTTGGAACATTAGGCGTGTGGTATAGACCCGATAGGAACGGCATCTTTTTTAAAAGGCTTGCTTTTTAAAGCCTTTTAAAAAAATATAGTGGATAGCGGGAGGAGTGGTGTTTGAAAGTCGAGTTTTCTTCTTCTAAAAATCTTACCACTTGTAAGTTTGAACTTCTAACTTTTCCTATCTTTGCCACTTCAACTGAATTTGTTTCAGGATTAAAACTTTATTTATGATTTCACAGGACACTATTGTTGCTTTGGCTACTCCTTCGGGTGCTGGTGCGATTGCTGTTATTAGATTATCAGGCGAGGATGCGATTGCTATAGCCGCTCAAGTATTTGAATCGGTTTCGGGTAAAGATATTACGAAACAAAAAACGCATACGATTCATTTAGGGCATGTAGTGGACGGCTCTAAAGTGTATGATCAGGTGCTGCTGTCGATTTTTAAAGGTCCGAATTCGTATACAGGTGAACATGTGGTGGAAATTTCTTGTCATGGTTCGGTTTTTATTCAGCAACAGATTATTCAGTTGTTACTTCGTAAAGGAGCGAAAATGGCACAAGCAGGAGAATTTACATTGCGTGCGTTTTTAAATGCTAAATTAGATTTGTCGCAAGCTGAGGCGGTGGCCGACTTAATTTCCTCGGATAATGAAGCGAGTCACCAAATTGCCATGCAACAAATGCGTGGTGGTTTTAGTAACGAAATTGCCAAGTTACGCGAGGAATTATTAAATTTCGCTTCGTTAATTGAATTAGAATTAGACTTTGCGGAAGAGGATGTAGAATTTGCCGATAGAACCGCATTTTACGAATTACTAACGCGTATTGAATTCGTTTTAAAACGATTAATAGATAGTTTTGCAGTCGGAAATGTTATTAAAAACGGGATTCCTGTTGCGATTGTGGGTGAACCGAATGTAGGAAAATCAACGCTTTTAAATGCTTTATTGAATGAAGAACGCGCCATTGTATCGGATATTGCAGGAACGACCAGAGATACCATTGAAGATGAATTAGTGATTGATGGAATTGGTTTCCGATTTATTGATACAGCGGGTATTCGAGAAACGAAAGATGTGGTGGAAAGTATCGGAATCCAAAAGACATTTGAGAAAATTGAACAAGCGCAAGTGGTTTTGTATTTAAGCCCCCTAGCCCCCGAAGGGGGAATTGAAGTGGAGACTTTAAAAACTGAGATTGCTCAAATAAAAAATCAATATCCATTAAAAACATTACTTGTAATTTTTAATAAAATGGATTTAATGGAAGAAAAATTAATCTCAAATCTCAAATCTCAAATCTCAAATTCTATATTTATTTCTGCGAAAAACAAAACAGGAATTGACGAACTGAAAAATCAGTTGTTATCGTTTGTGAACACGGGTGCTTTGCGTAATAATGAAACCATCGTTACCAACTCACGTCATTACGATTCGTTATTAAAAGCTTTGGAAGAAATTCAGAAAGTGCGTTTTGGATTGGACAATAACATTTCGTCCGATTTCATGGCGATTGATATTCGACAAGCGTTATTCCATTTTGGTGAAATTACAGGACAAGTTTCTAATGATGAACTACTAGGTAATATTTTTGCTAATTTTTGTATCGGCAAATAACAGCGCAAAACCAACAAAAAACATAACGTAACAAAACAAACAAAACCCTTTACAACAAAGAGTTTTGTTTGTTTTATACAAAATTTAGATTTACGATATTTTGTGTTTTTTTGTTATTTTTTGTACCATTTTTGTACCTCATATAAATATTTTTACTATTTTTGAATATTAAGGATAAATCATGTCTCTTATATACCCTTATTTCTATCTATTTAGTCTTATGTCGTTTAAAATTACAATAATATGAGTTCAAATTTTACAGTAAAAAGAATCTGTGATTATTGCAAGAATGTCTTTGATGCAAAAACGACAAAGACAAAGTACTGTTCACACATTTGCAATAGCAGAGATTATAAATTAAAACAAAAAACCAAAAAAATTGAAGTAAGTGATACTGAAACAAAATTAAAAGTTACTAATTACGTTATTGATATAAACTCAAAAGATTTTTTAACAGTTAATGAAACCTCAACATTACTTAATATGTCTTCTAAAACTGTTTATAGATTAATTGAACAAAAAGAATTAAATGCTTTTAATTTTTCAATTAGAAAAACTTTAATTAGAAGAAAAGACATTGATAGTTATTTTGAAAAAAACTTAATAAGTATTGACTACGTGAACCCAAATCGAGAAAGCGAAATAAATAGAGATAATTCTTATACCATCAATGAAGCTATTGAAAAATTTAATATTTCAAATGGAGCATTATATAATATTATCAAAAAACATAATATACAAAAAAAGAAGTACGGTAAATTTACGTTAGTAAAAAAGGAGGATTTAAACAAAATTTTGAATAGTCAATTATGAGTAAAGTAACATTAAGAGAAAAAACACTAAAGACTGGCAAAATAAGTCTTTATTTAGACTACTACCCTCCTATTATTAATCCAAAAAATGGAACAGAAACCCGTAGAGAATTTTTAAAATTATATCTATTAAGTAATCCAAAAACAATAGAAGAAAAAAAACACAATAAAGAAACTTTTGACCTTGCTGAAATAATTAAATCTAAAAGAAATGTTCAGCTTAAAAACAAAGAATTTGGCTTTAAAGATAACGTAGTGTTAAATGTAAATTTTATAACTCTATATAAAAGTGTAGTCGATGAATACTACAATACAGGTAGTGAATCAAATTATAATTCTTGGAAAGCTTCTTTAAATCATTTAGAAAATTTTAGTGGTGGCACGATATTATCAAACAATTTAACTCTTGATTATATAAAAAAATACAGAGCCTATCTTTTAAATGCAAATAGTACAAGAAATTCAAAAGTTGACAAAAAACTTGCAAAAAATACCGCTTCATCTTATTTTAAAAACTTTATTGCTGTTCTAAAAGTTGCGTATAAACAAAATTTGATTGAAAAAAATTTAGCGGAAGATGCGGAATACATAAAAGAAGAAGAAACTCATCGGGAATATTTAACCGAAGAAGAAATTTCTTTATTATGGAAAACAGAAATTAAAATTGAGAAAGTGAAATATATGGCAATATTTTCAGCTTTAAGTGGTTTACGTTTTGTTGATATAAATAACCTTTACTGGGAAAATATTTTCCAAGACAAACATCAAGGATATTACATATCATTAAGAGAAGAAAAAACAAAATCAATAAAAAACCATCCTATTTCTATCACAGCTTACAATATTTTAAAAACTCAAAAAACTGATGTTGGACTTATTTTTGGAGGGATTAAATATTCTCAAATAACCCGACCAATGAAAGACTGGATTAAAAAATCGGGTATAAAAAAGAAAATATCATTTCATAATTTCAGACATAGTTATGCTACTTTACAACTTGCAAATGGAACAGACATATATACTGTATCAAAATTATTAGGTCACAAAAACGTATCCACTACACAGATTTACACCAAAGTAATGGACAAAAGCAAAATTGAAGCTGCTAATCGAATTAACTTAAAATTAGATGGACTATAAAAAAATAATTGACACTTTTTTCAAAAATAAATTAGATTACATTATTGAAAAATTAAAAGAATATAAAAATCAATCCAGATCTTTCGAATATGCTATTGACCAAATCAAAATGAATTTGTACAATGAAAGAATCAACAATATAGTTGATATAAATAAAGAACTTTTCAATAATGCAATTTATGATTTTAAATATTTTGAAGAAATTTATCAAAAGGGTACTTCAATTACATTAGTAATAGAAAATGAAATAAAGACAGAATATAACGAAAAAATTAGATTAAAAAAAATAGTGGATAAGAACAATAATGAGGTTTCAAATTATTCTTTTAATACTCTAATAATAGACTTAATCGAATATGATTCATTAGTAAAAATTGAAAATAGATTGTGTTTTAATTCAGAACTATATAAACTTTTTTATGAATCAAACATTTATAATCAATTTACGCTTGAATCATTTGATGGACATGTTGTCAACAGTAAGCTTTACAGAAACTTGTTTTCTAAACTTAAGCCTAATAATCCTATTCCTATTGCCATCAAAAAAATTGATGAACTTCTGAATGTAGAATACGATATTATCATAGATACAGTAGAATTAAACGAATTAGAGAATAAAGTTAAATCAAAAGTCAAAACAAAAAAGCAAGAATTTGAACTTAATGAACAATTACTGATTTTGAACCTTTGTTTAGTAGACAAAAATTCAATTCCTATAACCGAAAAAAGTAAATTGATTATTTTAATAGGTGAAATAATAGAAGACAATTTGTTTAAAGTACCATCGTCAGATAGCAATACCTATGACAAAATATCAAAAGGAATTTTGAGAAAAGGAAGTGTAAGTAAAATGATAGAAATTATAGATATAGTTCTAATAAAAATTGAAGGATTTAATTTAAAATTTACAAACCAAACATTAAAAAAACATAAAGCAACTTTAAAAAATGAACAAAAACACACATAATAACAAAGTAAAAGCAACTTAAATATTTTTATAAAATACTGTTTTACAACCATATAAACTATAACCATGCCGTCCCCAAGTTATCCCTAAAGTATTCTTTTAGGGATTTTTTCATTTTACGTTTGTCGAATAAAACAAAATAAAATGAACCAACAAATTTACATGCTCTCAGAAGAAGGAATAAAAGTACTTGCAGAGCAAATTACAGAAAACATTAAAAAGGCAATTAATCCCTCAAATTCTTCAGCAGAGGATGTCTTTATGAACATTGATGAAACAGCTAAACTTGTCAATTTAGCCAAACCAAGTATTTATGGTTTAGTTCATCAAAACAGAATTCCATATCATAAAAAAGGAAAACGTTTATATTTCTTGAAATCACAAATTATTGATTGGTTAAAATCTGGCAAAAAAGAATCTAAAGATGATACAGAAACTAAAGCCAATGAGTATTTAATGAAAAATCAATTGTTTAATCGTTAATCTAACGTAACATTTACGAATATATATGGAAAGTTATTTATATACATGTCAATATTGCTCTAAAGATTATAAACCAAACAGACGCAAAAAACAAAAGTATTGTAGCAATAGTTGCAGAGTAAGAGCATTTAAAACACGAAATACTGAAAACAGAAATTTACCTGTAAAGGAAGATGAAAAAAGTAAAAAAGTTAAAATTGAGAAAATGAGTTTTGCAGGAGTTGGAAATGCAGCTGTTGGCGCATTAGCTGTAAATTTAGCAACAAATTTATTTACTAATGAAGAAAACAAACCTGCTACAAAAAAAGATTTAAAAAATCT
>CAZULO010000197.1:0-5419 GCA_964621245.1 uncultured Flavobacterium sp. | reverse complement strand
GGCTAGACAGTTTACGTTTTCATAAATCCCCTACTGCGCCAAGCCCCAACCCGTTAGCCGTCACCTTAAAAAGACTATGCAAACATTGACAGACATATTAAATACGAAAGTTTCTTTTCAAGCTAACACTTGGACGGAAGTTGCTAGTGAACTGACAATTGAAACGGTATTAAATCAAATTAAGTCTGACAAACACAAAAGACAAATTGAAGACCTTAGAAATAAGCTAGAACAAGGAGATAAAGAATATTACGACAACTATAAAAAACAATTACCTGCGGTAACATTTAGTGCGACATTTAATAGTAGACGGACGAGTGAATATTTGAAATCATATAACCCATTAATAGTAATTGATATTGACAAGCTTAACTCCCAACAATTAAAAACCACTTACGACAATTTAATTGGAGACCCATATGTATTTTCATTTTGGCGTTCACCTTCAAACAATGGTTACAAAGGCATAGTCGCAATAGATTACCAAATAAATGAAGCTGAAACTGATTTAGTTGCTAAACATAAAAGTGCATTTAAAAAACTATCAGATTACTTTCTAGAAAAGTATGGTATTGAATTAGACAAGAGTGGAAGTGACATTACAAGGCTTTGTTTTTTATCACATGACATTTTTTTAGTTCAAAAATTAGTTTTCGACAATTTTGTTGTAAGAAATGAGGATTTAATAGTTACTGTAAAATCGACAGTAAATAAGAATATAAAATTGTCTTTTGCTAGCAACCTTGATGCACTCTATAATCCAACAGGTAAAAACAATCAATTTGACAGAAAAATAATGACCGATATTATTAGGCATTTAAGAAACAAGAAACTGTCAATAACTTACAATTATGAGGAATGGTGTAAAGTTGCTATGTCAATAGCGAATACTTTCACTTTTGAAATTGGTTTAAACTATTTTCTAAAATTGAGTTCATTGGACACCAATAAATACAATGAAGTTGCGTGTACAAATTTTTTAATCAATTGTTATGAGACAAGAAAAGGAAGCATAAATTTCAGCAGTTTGGTTTATCTGGCGAATCAAAAAGGGTATACAACAAAATATCAAAAAAATGGGGTTCCGAAGACGGATTAATTTTCGTAAATATCACTCTCTTCAACAAAGTCCTAGAGAGCTTAAAACAAGGCAGCGACATTATATGTCAGTATCTTTGTCAATAGGTGTGCAAACACTTTACAGGAACCCCTATTTTTTTGATTTATGAAAACATTTGACCAACATTTTAGTGAAGAAGCCATCATTAGACAAATATGTAAAGTGAGGGTCAAATTGGCTAAAAGTAAATCCAAAAAGCACTTACTTCATTTATTAACTTCCAATGAAAAGTATAATTATCACATTCAATCAAAAACTCCTCCAACTAACGAATTTGAAAATCACCAATTAGAATTAACTCAATTCCTTTCTACAATTTTACCACCAAGGAAAAAATGGTTAAAACTTGGAGAAGTTTCACGATTAAACTTTAAAGCAGTAGACGCTATAAAGAAGGCAAAAGAGTGCAATGAGAAAATTAATAAGAGAAATTACTCACTAACAACAAATGACAAAAATTTCTATTCCCTTTTAAAAACAATTAAAGTTTATAAAAAAAAGAAATCTCAAGAACAGTGGCTATTGAATTTAATGAGTTATGTCAATGAAATAAAAATACTTTCTTTAAGTGAAAAATATCAGGTTCAAAAACCACTTATTTTCCCAAAACTAAAGGATAAAGTTAAAAAGCTTGGCAACAATGAATGTCGTCCGATTTGTATGTTTAACTTGACGGATAGAATTATTTTGAGTACCACAAATAAATTTCTAACAAGGCTATTTGATGACCATTTTCAAGATAGTTCATATGCCTTTAGGTCAAAAAAGAATAACCATAATCAAATTTTATCACACCACGACTGTATAAAGGATATTTTAAAATACAGGAATGAAATCACAGCAAACGAACTTTACGCTGTTGAGTGCGATATGAAAAAATTTTATGACACAGTAAATCATAAAATAGTTAGGGTATTATTTAATGAACTTATTTTAATCTGTAAAACACTATACCCCGAAATTAATTTAGATGCACCAGTTCGAATATTTGAAAGCTATTTAAATTGCTTCGCTTTCAATATAGATATGCCTAAACCTAGTGATACTGAATATTGGACTTCATACAAAATTCCAAATGGTGAATTTGCATGGATTGAAGATGTCATTTCACAACACTACAAAGACATTTCAACAGAAAGGATTGGCGTTCCTCAAGGCGGTGCACTTTCGGGACTTATAGCAAACATTTACCTGAATCAAGCTGATATTAAAATGCTTGATAAAAATATACTTTACCAGAGATTTTGTGATGACATGATAATTATTTCTGATAATTTAAAGGAGTGCGAAATGGCAAAAGAGCTATATGAAAATACACTTTTTGAATTAAAGCTGTTTCCTCATCAATTCAAAAATGAAAGTCAATTAAAGTCAATTAAAGACGAGGTTATTAACTACAAACCATTTTGGGATGGAAAATCTAAAGGGCCCTATAAATGGGGTAAAGTTGAAGGTAACTGTTTCCCTTGGATAGGGTTTGTGGGTTATGAAATCAATTACTCAGGTGAAATTCGTGTAAGAAAGAAATCACTTAAAAAAGAACTAAATAAACAAAAGACAATAATAAACGAAATTAAAAATGCTATACGAATTGGTATGCGTAAACCAAAAGGAACCGCAACTGAATCGGCTATCAATAGACTTATAGGTATGTCTGTTGGACGCATTGGTCTTGACAATTTTGACGAAGTTTCGACAGACTTATGTTGGAAAAATGGATTTAAAGAATTGACAATAAATGAATATTCCACAAGACAAATCAAACATCTAGACAGAAATAGAAGCAAACACTATTATAAACTATTGAAAGATGTTGAAGAACCCGAATTAGGAACGAAGAAACAAGACGACAGGCAAATTATTAAGTATAACAAACCATTTAGCTATTATTATCAAATATTGGAACGACAAAAAAAGGCGAACGGCTAACACGGGTTTGGCAAAAGTGGCGGTTCAGTGCTTCGCAGACACATTTGTGGTTAATCAAAGTTTGGTTCTCCGCATCAACATTTGTGGTGTAAATCGCCACCTTCGCCAAGCCCGAAACCGTTAGCGGAAACCCTACGGAACAAGCTACCTAATAGACATTTTAGGGCATTTTGAAATTATTTTTTAGAAGACTGTAACATTTTAGACAAGCTCGTATCTAAAAGTGAAACAAACTATAAAAACAAACAAAATGAACAAAATCAAATTCTTCTCTATCGTAATTTTATTTATTGTTTTATGTGTAAATCTTTTTGGACAAAACAAGTCGTATCCATTTGATATAAAAATAAGTGGACAAGGCAAACAATCAATCATTTTTATTCCAGGTTTTGCCAGTTCAGGAGAAGTTTGGAATGAAACAAAATCTATATACGAAAAAGATTTTACTTGTTACACCTTGACAATGGCAGGTTTTGCAGGAGTTGAACCACAAGCAAATGCAACATTCGCAAATTGGGAAACTAATATTGCCGACTATATTAAGGAAAACAAAATTGATAAACCAATTATAATTGGACACAGCATGGGAGGTGGGATGGCATTGGCTATTGCTTCTGACTATCCAGAACTTATTAAAAAAATAATTGTAGTTGACGCACTTCCCTGCTTAGCAGCATTAATGGATCCGGCTTTTAAAGCAGTGGAAAAAACAGACTGTTCTGCAATGATTAATCAAATGACCTCGGCAACGAATGAACAATTTTATCAAATGCAAAAAATGTCTATTCCAAGACTTCTTGCGGATACTTCAAAACAAGAATTAGTTGTGGTTTGGAGTGTTAAATCCGACAGAAAAACATTTGCAGAAATGTATTGTGATTTTTCAAACATTGATTTGAGAGAAAAAATAAAAACAATTAAATGCCCTTCTCTGATTTTATTAGAAGAATCTTTTAAAAATGTAAAGCCTGCCATTGAAGGACAATATAAAAACCTGAAAACTGCCAACTTACAATATTCCAACAAAGGGCTGCATTTTATAATGTATGATGACAAAGAATGGTATTTGAACCAATTAAATAGCTTTTTAAATTAATATCAATGAAAAAATTAAAATACGTTATACCAACTAAACAAGGAATCATTATTGGAGCCGCAGTTGGAATAGCAACAAAAAACATTGCCGTAGGCATTGTCCTAATTTTAATCTTTAGTTTAGCATCTAATATAAAATTAAGCAAACGATAAATGCAGGTGTTTGAAGAAATATATAAAAGCTATTGGCAAAAAATATTTCGCTTGTGCATGGGTTATGTAAACGATCATAGCCTTGCACAAGACCTTACACAGGAAACATTTATAACAGTTTGGGAACAACTTCCTAAGTTTAGAAACGAATCAAATATCGGAACCTGGATATTTAGAATAGCTTCAAATAATTGCTTGCGGCAAATTGAAAAACAAAATCGTTTTCCAAAAGGGCAATTACCGTTAGACTTAACAGAAGAAAAGCATCCTAGCATTGAACCTCAAATTGCGTTTTTATACAAATGTATTGCTGAACTTCCAGAAATTGACCGTATCATAATTTCTCTGGAACTTGAAGATATAAAACAAGCCGAAATAGCAAGTATCGTTGGATTATCAGAAGCTAACATACGAGTAAAAATTCATAGAATAAAAGAAAAATTAACTCAGAAATTTAAAGACAATGGACAACAATATAAATTTCAAAGACCTCTGGGCTAAGCAAACATCAGTTACGCCTAATCCTGAAAATTTAATAGCTGATATTAATAAAATGAAACAATCCAATTTGAGAAAGTTAGTATTTACAAACATTTTACTAATCGCTACATCTATATTTATCATCTCAATTTGGATGCATTATCAACCCCAATTCCTCACAACTAAAATTGGAATTATATTGATTATTTTAGCAATCGTAATTTTCCTTTTTGCTTATAACAAAAGCCTCTCTCTTTTCAAAAATCATTCTAACTTACAAAGTAATAGTGATTATTTAAAAAATTTATTAGCCATTAAGGCAAAACAGAAATTTATGGAAACCACTATGTTGAATTTGTATTTCATTTTACTTTCAATAGGAATTGGGTTATACATGTATGAATATGCATCCCGTATGAAACCAATTTGGGGAATAGTAACTTATGGAATTACTTTTACATGGGTTTTATTTAATTGGTTCTATTTAAGACCAAAGCAAATAAATAAGCAAAGAGCAAAATTAGACAACATAATCGCTAAATTTGAAATGGTAAACAAACAATTTGACGAATAAAAAGGGCATCCGCTAACACGGGTTTGGCAAAAGTGGCGGTTCAGTGCTCCGCAGACACATTTGTGGTT
>CAZULO010000196.1:0-5484 GCA_964621245.1 uncultured Flavobacterium sp. | reverse complement strand
GCACCCATCGATTCGCAATTGTCTTCCATTAAGATAATATCTCGATCTCCAATAATTTCGTGTATCGCATCAAAATCATTAGGATTTCCCAATAAATTGACGGCTAAAATCATTTTAGTCGTATCGGTTACGGCAAGCTTCAATTGATCTAAATCAAAATTCAACGTGTGTAAATCCACATCTACAAACTTTAATTTTAAGCCATATTGGGCTAAAGGATAATAGGTAGTCGACCAAGAAACAGCAGGTACAATTACCTCATCACCTCTTTTCAATTTCGGATTTTTGGTAAAAAACAGCGCGGCAACGGCAATTAAATTAGCGGAAGAACCCGAATTCACCATTACAGCATAGTTAGAACCTACATAACTGGCAAAATCCTCTTCAAATTGTTTAACACCTTCACCCATGGTGTACATGTCTTTCGCAATTACGCCCTGAATGGCTGCTATTTCTTTATCATCCCAAGTGGACGAAGCTAATGGATATTTAATCATGTAAAACTTCTGTTTTAAAATAATCTAATGTTTTTGTGATGCCTTCTTGCAAAGTAGTTTGCGCTTGCCAGCCGAATTGTTTCAGTTTTTGATGATCAATCAACTTTTGTTTCATACCAATAGGTTTAGATAAATCGTGAACAAAACTACCGGTAAAACCAACTGCTGCTGCAATGGCTTCATAATATTCATTTATCGTATAATCAAACCCTAAACCTACATTTATATTTTGTGGCATGGCTTCAAAATGAGCTAAGGCATAAAATACAAAATCAGCTAAATCGCCGGTATACATAAATTCTCTTCGAGCTAAACCATCGCCCCAAATATCAATTGCTGTGGCATTATTTTGTTTCGCTTCGTATATTTTTTTAATTACTGCCGGAACCATATGTGAATGTTCTGGCGAAAATTTATCGTATTTCCCGTATAAATTACAGGGAATTACGGTTTTATATTGCAATTCTGGATTTTCTTTTACGATATATTCACACAAACGCGTAGCAACAACTTTCGCCAAAGCATAGCCTTCGTTGGTAGGCTCTAATTCGCCTTTTAAAATGAGTTCCTCTGGTAGCGGATTTTGTGCGTCACGTGGATACATACAAGAACTCGCCATATTTAAGAAATACTTCACGCCGTTTTCTTTAGCCGCCATAATAATATTTCTACCCATATCTAAATTGTAAACCAAAAAATCTACTGGACGAGCCATATTGGCCTGAATACCTCCCACCAAACCAGCCGCATGTATAATAATATCCGGCTTATTCTGTTTGATATAAGTAGTAACCGAATCAAAATCGCGCAGGTTTAATTCGGAGCTAGAGGGTGCTAAAATTTCATAATGGGAAGCTTTTTCGTGCTCCAAAATATTTTTACCCACCATGCCGCTACCTCCTGTAATAAGAATTCGCATCTGTTATTCGTATTTAGTTAAAGAATCTCTATCTTTAAATCGAACCACATAGTGTAAATCGTGTGCCATCATGATACGAACCAATTCTTCTATAGACGTTTTACTAGGATTCCATCCCAATTGGGTTTTAGCTTTGGTTGGATCACCTAATAAACTTTCCACCTCAGCCGGACGATAATAATTCGGATCCACTTCAATAAGGGTTTTTCCTGTCGCTTTACAAACGCCAATTTCATTTTCGTTTTCGCCTTGCCATTCTAGTTCTATTCCAGCTTCTCGGAACGCTAGTTCACAAAAATAACGAACCGAATATTGTACACCCGTTCCAATAACATAATCTTCCGGTGTATCTTGCTGCAACATCAACCACATACATTCTACATAATCCTTAGCATAGCCCCAATCACGTAACGAATCTAAGTTTCCTAAATATAATTTATCTTGAATGCCATGTTTGATTCGCGATGCGGATAAAGTAATTTTTCTGGTGACAAAAGTTTCACCTCTTCGCTCCGATTCATGGTTAAACAATATGCCATTCACCGCATACATACCATACGACTCCCGGTAATTTTTAGTAATCCAAAACGCATATAATTTGGCCACTCCGTAAGGAGAACGAGGATAAAAAGGAGTGGTTTCGGTTTGAGGTACTTCTTGTACTTTTCCATACAGTTCTGAAGTAGAAGCTTGATAAATACGAGTTGTTTTTTCTAACCCACAAATACGAATAGCTTCTAACAAACGTAAGGTCCCTACCCCATCGGTTTCAGCCGTATATTCGGGCATATCAAACGATACTTTCACATGTGATTGTGCCGCTAAATTGTATATTTCATCTGGACGAATTTCCTGAACCAAACGGATCAAACTAGTGCCATCCGTCATATCGCCATAATGCAAATTGATTTTTTTATCTTGATGCAAATCTTGAAGTAACGAATCGATGTATAGATGTTCAATACGCTCCGTATTAAAAGTGGAACTACGACGAATGATACCATGAACCTCATAGCCTTTTTCTAATAATAATTCTGCTAAATACGAACCATCTTGTCCGTTAATTCCTGTGATTAATGCTTTTTTCATTTGATACTACTACTATTTATACATCCAACAGACTGAAAAATAAAAAACCAAGTTAAAGGAAAAGTGATATTTCACTTGTAAACCTGTTTTTTATTCAAATTGAATGTTCAAATATAACATTATCTGGGTAATTGCATCACTTTTTTTCTAAATTATTTGCCCAATACAAACTAGATTGCCAATGTTTTTTTAACTTTTGATAAGAAGTAAAAGGGCGCTTCCAAGAGATCGATTTTAGAAAATATAATAATTGATAACCTCTTTGTTGTTCAATTGTGGTGTATCGTAGTAAATTTAATAAAATTGTAGGACTAGGTTTGGGTAAAACTGGAGCATCAGACCATAAATAAGTCGGCGTTGTTCTAAATCCACCAATTGGGGCTTTCAAGTGTACTATTTCGGGCTGGGGCAAATAAATAACATCGGTTCCTAAATACCTTAATTTCATACCATAATCAGTATCTTCCCCAAAACAAAACTCATATTTGGGATCAAAATTTACTTTTGAGGCGAATTCGGTTTTAACCATCGTACAACCCGAACCAAATACAGCCGTTTGATGTGGAATCAAAAAAGTAGCCTTTTGATGTTTTAACAAACAAGAAAAAAGTACGGCATTAGCCTCAAAACTGTTTATTTTTTCGACCGCTTTTTTTAAAAAATCAGGAGCAATTCGTATGTCATCATCTGCAAAGAAAACCCATTCTGAAACCACTTTTTGTAGTGCTAAATTCCGAGCGTTGCATGCACCGGTTTGGTGTATAAACTCATGAATAATTGTAAAAGGCCAAGCGGTATCGCTAAGATCACTTAATTCGGTGATAGCATTGATATCTGTATTTTGTTCAACTATAATAACATTTTGGGGAAGTAATTCTTGAACTTTTAAATCGTTTAGAAATTCTTTTAAATAAGACGCTCTTCCAATAGTAGGTACAACCACATCAATACGCACAGGAGATGAAAGGTCTAACTTTGTGAAAGAGTCGGAAATAAAATCTTCTTTAATTATTGGTTTTTTTCGATAAAAAAAGGCTTGTAAAAAAGGGAATAAAAGAAATTTTCTTTCATAAATACATACAGAAAACAACAACAAAAAAAGCCACTTGAAGTTATAATGTTGTTTCACAAACTTAAAAAGCAATCTATTACTTGTAGAAACAGGTGTATCCAATACCAAACCCTTCAATAATTGGGGTTCTGAATAGCACAACACCCCTTGCATAAAAGTCCGTTTGGCTACAGCATTTAAAAAGTAGTTAAAATTAGTGGTATCATTTCCATGGGTTTCGATTTTACGCAATAAATGGGTGGAAATAACACCAACACTTTCATTCATTTGCCAAGTTTGAAACCTAACTTTTTTGGAAATTTTTAAAATGGAATTGGAATCAATATAACCTAATTTCGAATCAAGAAAATGATTTGGATAGGGAGTATAAGATAAAAGAGTATAATTGGATAACGGAAGTGAAGCAATATAATGGGTCGCTAAGACACTTTCGAAATCGGTATGACACCAAACTACTTGTTCGTTCTCATATTTTTTGGCCAATTCAAATAAAACAGCAACAACTTCCGTTTGGGTTACAGAAATTTCACCACTACCAGAAGTAATCCGAACTACTTTATTATTTTTATGAAAAACAAAAATCATATTAAGAAACTACAACAAAAGGTTTATTTTCGATTAGGGCCGCATACTTTGAAAAACCACTACCATACATTTGATCTATTTGTAGTAAATATACTTGTTCGCTTTTAGAAATAAAATAAAAATCGGTAAAGGTTTTTAAATGTTCTTCTTTACTCGACATTTGCCCTTTCACATCTACATGTTTAGGTATACCAGCAAGAGTTTTGAAAGCGGTATGTGTTCGAATATAATTTAAAAAAACAACACTATCAGACAACACATAAATTGGAGTTGTTTCATGTTTTTGCTGAATATCGTAAAGTTTTGAAACAATTTTTTCAATTAATTTTTCTTGTGCAGAAACAGATAAGACTTCAGAAGTGGTGTCAGCAAAATCGCCCATCAAACTGGTAAAACGCGTATGACATACGATGTTTTTTTCCTGTGGTAAATTTGAAATCGCCGCTTCTAAAAACTTCGAGGTGGCAAATAATTCTTTGTAATTATGTCGCCAAATTTCTTGTAGCCCTTCAGGAGAAAACGAAGTATGTATACTAGCCAAATAATCGATATTACAGTAAATAAAATAAGTTTTGTTTTTTCGGGTATCAATCAAAGCTACGGGATCCACATGAAATTGATTCATCAAGTACAAAACGGTATCCTGAAAAGGGTTAAATTGCAATACTTCGATTTGCCAATCCACTTCATTAGGTAATAAAAAATCTTTCAGTGGAAACGGATGGGTAAAGTAAATTTTAAATGCTACATTTTTTTGTTTCGCCACTTCATAAAAAGAAATCACTCCTTTTAATCGGTCTAATAATCCACCATGAGAAACCGCGCCATCAAAACACAAGATTAGGGTGGTTTGATCTGCAGCTCGAAAACTGAGATGAGGTAACAGTTGTTTATAAATTTTCAAACGACTGATAGTTCGACTTAAAAAGGATTTAATTTTTTTCACTAGACAGAATTCGTTTGTAAAAAGAAATATTTTCGAGTACTTTTTTTTCAATGTCAAAAACAGTGGCGACTCTTTTATGAGCTTGTTCACCCATTTTAGCACATAAAGTAGGGTCAGATAATAAAGTAACTAGTTTCTCAGCAAATAAAGTATGATTTTTAGGATGTACTAAAAAACCACTTTCTCCATCAAGTAGAAGTTCATTCGCCCAGCCAATATTACTATTTACCACAGGTTTATGCAGCGCCATCGCTTCAATAGTTACCATTCCTAAGGTTTCGGCAAAGGTAGGAAACAAACAAATATGCGCTTTTTTAATATAATTTTGTACGTCTGCATAATTTTTCTTTCCTAAAAAAGTGACAAACGGTAAATC
>CAZULO010000195.1:0-5486 GCA_964621245.1 uncultured Flavobacterium sp. | reverse complement strand
AAGAATGTGACAGAAGGCATATGCTGATTGTAGAGAAAAGATGGTTTCTCTTCAATGACTGTTCATTGATTGAGACACCTCACCTCCCTGCCTCCTCTCCGCGCACGGAGAGGAGGAGCTCTCTAAAAAGAGTCTAAAACAAGAATGCAGAATGTTCCCCCTCTCCGATCACGGAGAGGGGTTAGGGGTGAGGTGCAACAGCAGATCCACTGAATACTTACGCTGAGACATGTTGAATCAATGCCTGAGTTGATTCCGAAAAGGAGCTCGCTATACTAGCGCAGCGCTGGGGCTCTAGCTCATCTGCCAGCCTTGCGTAGCAAGGCAAAAGAAAGCGAAAAGCGCTCGCCATTCATTGATCTTTACTTACATACATTCTCTGGGGCTCTAGCTCATCTGGTAGAGCGCTTCCATGGCATGGAAGAGGTAAGGGGTTCGAGTCCCCTGAGCTCCACCAACCTTCGCGCAGCGAAGGTTGCCATCCGTAGCCTTTTGCTGGTGGTATTTTTTTATACAACAGAGTCGCTGCGGCTACGGTTGGCAGGCCTGCAAAAGCAGAGGATGGCTCTTCAATACAGGAGGTTGTCCACCGTAGCCTCGCCAGAGCGAGCGGAGGTGGACTTCACAAGAATGACCTCCTGGCTACGGTTGGCAGGCCATTTCGTAATGGGATAGGATGACCGCTATGTGGCACTATGTTTACGTCCTCGAAAACAACCAAGGTCGACAATATGTTGGCTCGTCACAAGATATAAAAAAACGGCTTGAGAAACATAATCATGGTGAAGTTCCTCATACATCAAAATTCAAACCCTGGGAGCTTCGATTCGCATGCTCGTTTCCCTCGAAGGAACAAGCACTTGTTTTTGAGCAATATTTGAAATCGGGTTCGGGAACAATATTTCGCTACAGACATTTTGTGCAAAATCGAATGAGGCAGCTTAACTCTCCCTAGCTCCACCATTCGACTCGTCGTCGTTACTACGGTAACGACTCCTCGCTTATGGTAAGCTAAAAAAATTGATATCGAATAGGGGTAAAGGGAATTCTTTGAGCTTCAACCTTAGGAGAAAAAGTTTGAAATTCCTCAAAAAACTGTAGACTATGACACCGTTCTTTCACATAATCATATCGCAGAGAGGAATCCAGACACTCTGTTGTGTTTGGTGACTCTCTGTTTTAGGTTCGCAAAAGAAAAGGAGTACACGATGAAGCTCATTCGGTTGCCATCAGATGCAGAATTGAAGATATGTGCTGGCGAGACCCCCACACTTTCCATCTACGGCAGGCAGGTGATTTTTACATTGCTTGCAGAGTATTTGGGGCGGGATTTTACTGCGTATGATATTAGTATTATGTTGAAAAATGCATACAAAGAATGCGTTCAGCAGTCGGAAACCCTTATGCAGGAGTATGTTGCTTTTTTACTTGAAAATGATGCCGACATTGTAACATTGTTGGTGCCAAATGCAGAGGACAGGGCAGAAGTGCAGCGGCTTCGCAAGCTTTAGACAACCTAAACAGAGATTGGGAGCAGGCGCAAACGCGCGCCTGCTCTCGATTCAATGTGCTCTCATGAACTTGATCGCACACTTTCTCTTTGTAAATAAGTCGTTTCTCCAGAAGCTACCCTTATTCGCGGGGTGAGATTTCGAATGATGTCTGCATACTCTCTTGTGGAAGAGATGATGCAGCAAGGTCTATCATTATTGATAGCCTGCATTGCGAACAGTAGTGTACTCAAAAGGGTACACCCTTCTCTTATATGGATGCAGTCGAGGACTAAACAATCGAATACTCCACTTTGAATATCCATGATTGGCATCACTTGGTAATTTTCCCCAAGCGACTCAGAAAGACCGGTAATTAGTTTTTCATTTCGAGAGATGACAGCAATAATATACATAGCACAAAACTCCTTTTTCTAAATGCCTTCTAAGGTCGGGTAGTGCCAACATGACACTGAATTCTGGAGCCGACTTTACAAAGAGCCTATTGAGCGTAGGTATTATCGCTACAGAGGTCAATGAATCCTATAACTATTCCCTCGTCGAAAAAGCAACTTTCAATCCTAAGGCGATCAATAAAACGCCCATCACTCGCTCTGCCCATAGGTGGAAAGCATCGATACGCTTGCGAATCAGTGGGTGGTAGGAAAGAACAGAAAATAGTCCTCAAATACATACTCAATAATTTGAAAAACCGCATCTCTATAAGAAAATACCGATGGTGTCATTGACATAATATATATTTAATGATATAAATGCAAAGCTCATGCCTTGGTAACAGAGGAACATTTCGTAGTGTATGTGCACTGCTCTTTGGTATCAGCGGCTTTCTCTATTTTTGAAAGGTAGGAAAATGAGCAATTTTTTGAAGAACAGCGTTGAATTTCTGGGTTCTTTCTTCGGTCGGCTGTCGGCTAAGAAAACGTCGCGTCGCGCAACTGGATTGCTCCGGGCACTCAGTCCGGAGACTCTGGAAGTGCGGACGATGCTGGCGGGTGTTGCCCCTACTCCGAACGTGGCGGTGGTGACGAATTACGTCCCGTCGCAGGCATTGCATGGCGGGGAAACGAATGTCCCGCTCGCTCAGTTCAGCATGTACGCTGATCAATTCACTCGGGTGACGGACATGTCACTCGTCGCTGCCTATGGCAGTGCGAGCCTCGACACAAACCTGAAGTATGTGGATCTGCGTTTGGATGCCGATCACAACGGCACCTACGAGACCCACATGGGTCACGGCATCACGTATGACGAACAGATTTATTTTCACGGCGGGATTCCAAGTCCTTTACTTGGTCGCTCGCGGGTCCTCGATTTCCAGGTAACTGGAGACCTCCAGCAAACGTTGGTTGGTGAGCGCATTGGCGTGGAATTTGCGGAAGCGAATTTCCAAACGCTCAGTGGCGCTAGCGTTCCGTATTGGAACGTGACTTATTTCGGCGCCCCGCCAACAATGCACAGCATTGTGCAGAACGTCGCGGAGCTGAATGTCGTGGTGAGGGCTACAGCAACGACTGACGTTGCGGTATCCAATCAACACGACGTCACCTTATTGCGTTTCGAAGCTACCGCTACAGAATGGGGCGCAGGTATCACTGCTGCAGTTTTCACTGCGCAGCTCGGCAATATCAACAACGCAATGAACTTTACCCTCTGGGTAGATACCAACAACGATTCGTACGTGGATACAATTATGCAGAGTGGCGTGTCTGCTATTGGCGGGAAAGTTACTTTCGATACTTTTGTAGGAGGAAGTCCCATCATCATGGGTTCGCCCATGCTGTATGAAGTTCACGCAGACATCGTGCCTTCCCTCGCGGGAAACAAGACTCTGCAATTGCGCTTCGACACTTCTTCGCACGATTATTTGAGGGCGGAAGATGCGAGGACAGGCGCAAGCCTGTACGGCATCCAAACCAACGGCGTTGGAGAGGGTGGCATTCATGTCACCACAACCGCGCCATCGACGATTTTTACACTTCGCACTCAAGGTGACTTGTCTGTCACCAAGAGTACGACACCTGTGAGAAGTCAGTACGCGTTGGCTGGAAGTCTCAGCGAACCTCTTTCCCGTTTGCAGTTCCATGCAGAATATGAAGACATCGATGTCACAGTCCTTCGTCTGGCGGTAGATAAGCTTGCCACTCGTTCGATTGATCGTTTGGAGCTCTACAAAGTCGGTGAGACGGTTCCCTTTGCCACTGCTACGATCGCTGGCTCAGGCTCGGACAAGGTACCCCTTAGTTACAAAGGGGCCGCGATTACCGTTTTCACGGCTCGGATGAATAATCAGCAGTTGATCGTTCCAAAGGGCTCTAACACCAATATTTTAGTACGCGCTCGTATGCGCACAGATGTCGATGGAGCAGTCTCCGGAGACGTTTTTACGCCGATTCTCATTGGCACGAATGGAGCTACTGCGCCGTTTGTGGAAGCTCGGGGCCTTGTCAGCTCAAACAACCTTTACCGGAACAACGGCAATACCAAGATGAACGGCGAAGTGTTCATTGGCACTTCGCATACAAGTCTCGGCGTGAATAAAGACATCCTTGGTGCGACCGCAACGGTTGCGCTTTCCAAAATCACATCCGTTACAAATGTCGATCCCAATGCGAATGGCACTGCAATTCCTACGGGGAACCAGCGCCAGATTGGGCAGTTCAAAATTTCGACTGCGGCTGCCAATAATTCGCGCAATGGCACTAACCGTGTTGTGGTGCAGCAATTTTCGTTTCTCGTGAATGCCACGAATGTGGCGATAGACCTGGATTCATTCCGGGTCTACAACAAAGCCGACCAGTCTGTGAAGGCAAGTTGCTCAGTGAGCCTGATTTCAGGCATCTTCTATGTCACTTGCACCATCGGAATGAACTCGGTGAATACCGAGATCGATCCCGGCAGCGACGCGACGTTCGTCCTTGAGGCGAACATCGTCAATCCCAAGATTAACGCAACGCTGAATTCGGTGTTGCAGGTTTCGCTGGATGTCGGCCCGAATTTTGTGTGGGTCGACCATGACAGCGCTCGTGATACCGTTTTTGCGGGCACTCGTTTGCCCGATTTGATCATCAACGGCACCCAATACCAAAACTAGCTCTTTAAGAGCTAGATAGAGAAAGCCTCTTGCTCAAAGAGCAACGCCTGTCCCTTCACTGGGGCAGGCGTTTTGCTATACCTGTTTTTCGTTGCTGATAGCAGAAAGTACTGGTAGCCTGCACACGCTGTCTTTCGTGCGCCCGTAGCTCAGCTGGATAGAGCATCAGCTTGCGGAGCTGGGGGTCACAGGTTCGAACCCTGTCGGGCGCACCACAATTTCATGAAAGGAAAACTACGTTTTCCTCTCATGAGCTCTCTTTTCCTATTTGGAGGGCTCCAGCGATGGGGCCCACGAGACCCATCGCTTCGCCATTATTAAAAATGAAGATTGATATGGTACGGATCCTTCCGTATTTCTTTGCTATCATACAAATATGCAACTCACATTGGATGTCCTGAAAGAAAAACTTAATGCATGGAAAGGCTGTGAGCTCGCGAAAACTGCAAATCCCGTGTTAGGTGAAGGCAATCCTCATGCGGATATTGTATTCATCGGCGAAGCGCCTGGTCAGAAAGAGGATGAACAGAAGCGTCCATTCGTCGGCGCGGCTGGTCAATTTTTGAATGAGCTACTCACGTCTATCGGCTTGCAGCGCGAAGATGTCTATATTTCCAATGTGGTGAAGTTCCGGCCACCGGATAACCGCGAACCAGAACCCATCGAGAAAGAACAATGCATGCCATGGCTAATGCTAGAGATCGCACTGATCAAACCACGCCTTATCGTGCCTCTTGGACGTCATTCTCTTGGACATTTCTTTCCACAAAAAACTATCACTGAAGCGCACGGCAAGCCTTTTAAACTTACGGATGAGATGACGGTTTTCCCTATCTATCATCCTGCAGCCGCCTTACACAATGGCAATCTTCGAAGTACACTCA
>CAZULO010000194.1:2173-5607 GCA_964621245.1 uncultured Flavobacterium sp. | reverse complement strand
AAATTAAGTCTTTTTTTAACTAACCCATTGGTCCTATTTTTGGGGAGTATTACAACAATGCTTTAGGGAATGTTATGCTTCAATTTGAACTAAATGCAGAAAATCAATTTTTGATCCAGATTAAAGATATACCTCCCGGAATTTATTTTTTGGTAAAAGCTGAAGACAAATTTAGAATTGAAAATGGGAAACCAATAAAACTTTGTATTTCAAAAAAATAGTTTCTTATTAATTGTAAACACAATGACTTTCTCTTTCATTTGCACTCTCTCTAGTTTAATATTCAACCTATCTCCTATAAAAAAATATTCTAACCCCTATAGTGGATGATATCTGCCAAATAATTTCAAATAAATGGACATTGAATAAATGTGGTTTATTTGTATCTCAAGACGGTTGCATGGGAAAATAGTTAAAAATAATTAATTAAAATCAATATAAACACTTGTAGGCCAATTGTATATAATGTATTTGCCAATTGAAAATTAAAAAAAACTATCCTATGTCGATTTAATTTGTGATACAAGAAGTAGAAAAAGATTAATAACATCTTTTTTAATTAAGTGTGTAAATTAACTATGAAATAGAATAGGTGTTTTTAATACAACCCAACCAATGAAATTCTAATAGACTATTCACCATGTTCAATTATTTAAGGCCTCTGATGATAAATTGTTTTGTAACAATGAAAGGTACTGAATAAATAACCCTTGATGAAACTTAATAACTTGTTCCTATGAACCGGCTTTTTGAAATCTTCGACTGTTCATACTAAAGTACTCCCTAAACTTCAAACCACTTTCTTCTCTCTCTTAGTTGAACAGAATGGGAAATAACTCCCTTGAGTTATTCTCATTCTGTTCAATTTTCTTTTTTGCTTCTTTTTTCTTTTGTTGATAAGCGTTTTAATTGTTCATAACTCAACTATGCCGCTTTACGGTATAAGCTAACCGGTGTTTGTCTTTCTATTCCCTGATGGGCCAATTCAGTATTATAATGTTTAAAGTAGTCTGTGAGCCCTTTAAATAAATCAATGCCATCGTTAGCCGGCCACAGATAAACATGGTCATATTTTACTGACCGCCATAAGCGTTCAATATAGATATTGTCAATCGCCCTTCCTTTGCCATCCATGCTTATGAGGATGACTTGTTCGTTAAGGTAATCAATCCAATCATGACATGTAAACTGACTACCTTGGTCGGAGTTTATTATATCTGGTTTACCGTTGGTAAAAATAGCTTCTTTTAAGACCTTATGGCTGCTGTTTGCATCCAGAGAGTTGCTCACCCCCCAGCCCACAACATAACGGCTGTAAACATCTATAATAGCTGTCAGGTACATAAACCCCTTGGCCATTGGAATATAGGTTATATCTATTTCCCATACCTGATTGGGTCTGGTAATCTGTAACCCTTTCAATAGATAAGGCCGGATGTGTTTTGCCAGGCCCAATCTACTCAAATTCGGCTTTGGATAAATAGCCATTACTCCCATCTGCCGTAATAATCGCCTGACACGCTTTTCATTAATCTTATGGCCCAGACTCATCAGATGATCTTGCATTCGCAGTACCCTATAGCTGGGATGAATCAGAAAGTGAACATCCATCAATCGCTTCATTTCTAAATTATCGGAAGTTTCCTTTACCCCAATGTAAGATAAGCAGCTCCGGGGAATTCCCAATAAACAACACTGACGCGTTAGGCTCATAAGACCTTTACGGTTTATTAATACTTTTCGCTCATTCACAGTCCGACTTTCTTTAAACTTTTTTTTAAAAAGTCATTATCCATCTCCAATTGGCCTATCTTGGAATATAACTTCTCTATATCCTGCACAGGTGCGTCCGCTGAAGACTTGCTTTCAAATACTGACGAAGATAACTCAATAAATTCCTGCTTCCACTTGCTAATAACTGTCGGATGAAGTTCATAGCGAGTTGACAAATCTGCCAATGTTTCTCTCTCTTTTAATACCTCAATTGACACTTTCGCCTTAAAGGCCGATGTAAATTTCCTTCTGGTTGTTTTCATTTTTTTTACTGATTTAAAATTAGTGATTTTTTTTGCTTAACCAGTGGTATCGATTTTGGGGAGTAGTATATACTTATGATAATCTTGTGTAAACATTTATGAATGAAGTAAAACTTTACCTGTTAGCATAACAAAAGGAAAAGTCGAGAATGGTGATTTCATTCTCAGTTCGCATTATCTCAAGTTTTAAAGGAAATATGAGCAAAGGTGATATTTGTGAATTAGTGGTTTCCCACTATTGTTAAATTCCAACGGTGGTCAAATCTTTGCAGCCAACTATTATTTAGATGTTTATGGAAAAAAATTATACCTCTAGTGTGGTATCAAATATGATACACTTTTTTCTAAGACCATTGTCGGTCTTAAGTTTGATATTTTTGTTTTTGTCCTCCCAAGGACAATCGATTGACCTTATCATTCAAAAAACAGGTCCTAATAAAATTTATGTAGGTAATGCCATGAGTTATACTTTAATTGTTACCAATAATGGCCCTAACACCTGCAATAATGCGGTGGTCAACGATAACTTGCCCTCAGGAATCACCGGTGCTTCTTATGGAGGTTGTTCTGTTACCGGTGGTGCGACCTGTCCAGCAACTGTTAATATTAGTAATAGCAATTTTAATTGTACAATACCTGCGCTTCCTGTAAATGGAAAGATCACCATTCTATTAAATATGAATGCACCGGGTGCCTCGTATAACGGTTCTTCATTTAGCAACACTGCTACCGTTGCAGCGCCTTCAGGCTATAATGAAACAAACCCAAGTACCAATTCGTCTACTTGGAATACCACATTACTCCGAAACTTAGATATTAAAGTGCAAACATCAGTTAACCCTACTGGTTCATTGGGCTGTACATTTCCGCGGACGTTAACCTATACCAGTAAATTTATTAATAATGGTCCGGCCAACGCCAACGGGGTGTATGTACAGGATTACCTGCAAACTTATCAAAGTTATTCAGGAATTGGAACTGCGCAGTTCAACTATGCTTGGGCCATATCCAATGTGAACTGGAAGGCCAGCAGTGGAACTACAAAACCAACAGCAACCTTTAGCAGTCTTTCAGGGACCTATAACCCGGATAATTCCTACCTAAATCCAAGTATACTTACATATATTACTACCTGGGAGCCGGGAGATACGGTCACCTTAACTTTCCAATTGACAATTCAATCGCCTACTATTACAGGGTGCGAGCGAACATTGACCTGGAGCTTAAACAACGGGGTTCAATACGGAGGCTTACCTAGTGGATTGTATGATACCATTCCAGGAAATAATACAGAAACTGTAAGCAATGGGTTTGGACCTTGCAGTTCAAATAGGTGTCCTCGTTTAGATATTAAAGTGCAAACATCAGTTAACCCTACTGGTTCATTGGGCTGTACAT
>CAZULO010000194.1:0-2073 GCA_964621245.1 uncultured Flavobacterium sp. | reverse complement strand
GCTTACCTAGTGGATTGTATGATACCATTCCAGGAAATAATACAGAAACTGTAAGTAATTCTATTGCTCATCAGGCAATTGACATCACTATTTCCAAATCGTTAGGCTCGCCCATAGTGAGCGATGGAGATTCTTTATCCATGACTAATATTATACAAAATGCAGCAGGAAGCTATGCTGCAGCAAGTACGGTGGTCTGGCGTGATACACTTCCGGTTTCATTTACAATTAATCAGTCGAGCATTAAGTGTAGCGCTACAGGAGGTGCCAGTTGCAGCTCGGTGAGTTATAACAGCAATTCCCGCATATTAACACAAACACTTAGCAATATGCCGGCCAATAGCCAAATAACCGTTACCTACAAAGGGAAGGTGAACAGCTTGTATAATAAAACCGAATACACCAGAGCCTATGTCGATGGGCCTTGTATTGATTGCATCCCAGCGACCAATATGACAAAAACCAATTACCAGATAAGCGGGGCATTGCCTGTAACCCTTATAAAATTTTATGCCAAATGGGATACGCAAAACGCTTCAGTAACCTGGGCTACTGCCAATGAAGTGAATAACAGCCACTTTGAACTGTGGAGAAGTTTGGACGGTGAATATTTTGAGCTCGCCGCGAAAATTAACAGCCAATCAGCCAATGGGAACAGTAATAACATTATAGAATACCGGTATAGCGATTTGGACATCAGAGGCAAAACAAGGAAGACAGTAATATATAAACTTATCCAATATGATTTTGATGGAAAAGTAACTACCTACGATGAGGTGGCCTTGGAATTGAATGGAAGTCGCCATTTAAAATTGACCGCTGAGGTAGTACCTAACCCAAGCAAAGGCGATGTTCATATCAAGATAAATGGACTCACAAAAGGTGAACCAACAGATATTTCAATTACAAACGCTTCTGGTCAGGTCATTGCTAAATTTTTAATGAATCCTTTAGATAGCTCCGATTATTTAAAACTGGATTTTTCATCAAACAAGCCAGGAATTTATTTTATCACTCTCTCTAACAGGCTGAATGCAATAAGCAAAAGGATGGTGATAATTAACTAAGTCCCGAAATTCGATAGACACAACTTTCCCTGTGGAGTATAGTCCTGAAATAGGAGCTCCGTAGGGAAAAGCTTGAGATGTCCGTATTTAGATTGTATTTAAATAGTAAAGTTTTAGGTTTTAAACAGAGTAGACAAATTTGATTGCAGTGGTATACTAAAATGCACATTTCATCGCTTAGGATTGTAAGGAACTTGAAATTCATAATTAGTTAATAATCAATCAAATATTTATTTTTTATTAAATAAAAGCTTCATAATCTTGTTAGGTGTCTAAGTTTGATTAGCTCTGTGGAAAAACTAACTCTAAGGTACAGCAACTTTTTTTTAAAAAAATATTTAGATTTGCTCATTAAGGTTAAGTTCAAGATTTTACACTAACAAATTTTTTAAAGATTTTAAAACATGAAAATAACTGATGTTTTATTTGAACGGGAGAGCACCCTTTTTTTTGCCAATAGGCTAATATTTAAAAATATGCTCGAGTTTCTAAGCGAAGGCAAAGCGTTACAATGTGAAATGGTAGGCCTATTATCGAAAGTTTTTCTTATTCTTACCTCCTTGGTGGTTATAGAATCTGAAGCTGCCAACCGCTATTGGGTTTCTTCCGGTTCTACAAGTTGGAATTCTTCATCCAATTGGTCTACTTCAAGTGGAGGCAGTTCAGGTGCAAGTGTCCCGGCTACAACCGATTTGGCTATTTTTGATAATCAATCAAATATTAATTGTGACATTGACATGAATTTAGATATTGCGGGAATAAGTATCAATGGCTACACAGGAACTCTTAACCAAACAAGTTCCTATACCGTAACTCTTGGAACAGACGGATTTTACCAAAACTCAGGCACTTTTTCAGGAGGATCAGGCAATATAAGTATTCTAGGTGACCTTTCTCAAGCCGGAGGGACCCTAACTTTAAACACTTCAACACTTACAATTTCGAAAAATTGGCTTCACAGCGCTGGCACATTTAATTGTGGTTACAGCACAGTTATATTTGACGG
>CAZULO010000193.1:0-5609 GCA_964621245.1 uncultured Flavobacterium sp. | reverse complement strand
AACGTTTTCCAACTGTTACGTCGCTTCAATATGTAATCAATCAAAAACTTAACGACACCATTTACGATCAAGATATCATTACTTTCAAAGGAAGAAATTATATTTTAGAAGAAATGGAAGGCTTACATTTTAGCATTAATGCGAAGTCATTTTACCAAACCAATTCGGAACAAGCGTATCAATTATATGCTATTACGAGAGATTTTGCTGGATTAACGGGTGAAGAACTAGTATACGATTTATATACTGGAACAGGAACTATTGCGCAATTCGTATCGAAAAAAGCAAAAAAAGTAATTGGTGTAGAGGCTGTACCAGAGGCGATTGCGGATGCGAAAGAAAACGCCACTCGTAATAACATTACCAATTGTGAATTTTTTGTAGGTGATATGAAAAACGTTTTCAATGACGATTTTATCAACACACACGGACATCCAGATGTAGTAATTACAGATCCACCGAGAGATGGAATGCATAAAGATGTGGTGGCGCAATTATTGAAAATTGGAGCTCAAAAAATTGTATATGTAAGTTGTAATTCGGCTACACAAGCACGTGATTTAGCTTTATTAGACGAAATGTACAAAGTGACTCGAGTTCGTCCAGTAGATATGTTTCCACAAACACATCACGTAGAAAACGTGATTCTTTTAGAAAAAAGATAAGACATGAGAAAAATCTTTTTAATATTGCTAATTAGTTTCTTTTTCTCAGGTTGCGAAAAAGATGATGTGTGCGATGCCGCAACAGCAACTACTCCAAAAGTAGTCATTGAATTTTATGACAGTGCGAATCCGACAGTTCTTAAAAATGTTGCGAATTTAGGTGTCATTGCACCCGAATTTACGAATGGAATTGGATTTACAAATGTTAGTAAAATTTCAGTGCCATTAAAAACATTTCAAGATGCATCTGTTTTAAATTTTATTCAAAATGGAAGTGCTGATCCAACTACAGATGACAATTCGGATGAAGTTACCTTTAATTACACTCGAAAAACAGAATATGTTTCTCGTGCTTGCGGATATAAAACCATTTACACTTTAAACACTACTAATCCTGTGGTTGTTACGGCTGACGGAAACAATTGGATTCAGAACGTTATAGTAGCTCAACCTAATATTGAAAACGAAAATGAAACACATGTTAAAATATATTTTTAGTCTCGTTTTACTTTTGTGTTTTTCAGTAAAAAGTAACGCGCAAGAAAAAGCAAAAGACACGGTTAAAATTCCACAACGTTACGGTTTACGCTTGGGTGTCGATTTGCATCGTTTAACAAAATCGTTTTACGATGACAATTTTAAAGGTTTAGAATTGGTGGGTGATTATCGAATTACAAAGAAATTCTACATAGCCGGGGAAATAGGAAATGAAGACAAAAAAACGTCTGATGACAATTTAAATTACTCCACCAAAGGTTCCTATTTTAAAGTGGGTTTTGACTATAATGCCTATGAAAACTGGCTAGATATGGAAAACATGATTTATGTTGGAATGCGAGCTGGTGTTGGTAGTTTCAGTCAGAAATTAAATTCGTACAATATTTATGAGCCTGGAAATTATTATGGAACCAATACAATTGTTTCTGGTCAAGAATTTAATGGACTTTCTGCAAGTTGGTTAGAAGTAGTAAGTGGTTTAAAAGCAGAAGTTTTCAATAATTTGTATGTTGGATTCTCGTTACGACTAAACTATTTAATTTCGAGTAAAGAACCCGATGGATTTGCGAATTTATACGTTCCAGGTTTCAATAAAACTTATGAAAACAGTAAGTTTGGCGCAGGATTTAATTACACCATAAGTTATTTTATTCCATTTTATAAAAGTAAAGCTAAGGTAAAAGAAGTCAAACAATAAGTACTTTTGATATAAAACAGAAATCCCAAATTCTAATTATTACAATTTGAATTTGGGATTTTTTATTTCTTTCTTTATATTTTTTGAATTTGATTATTTAATCTCTTTCACACCTTTCATAAAAAGCCATTTCATAAATAACTTTTCACCTTCTGCTGTTTTTACCACTTGAAATTTTGGTGCTAATATGGTTCCAATTAAGAAAGCCGCCACTGGAATTTGCCAACTTACAAAACTAGTATATGTGGCAACGATATAACGAAATATAATGAAAAGGATAAAAAATCCTAACATATTAAAAACTAATGCTTTTGTTTGTTTTGACATACTACTATTACTTTTTACTTGAATCTTTTTACTTTTTACTTGGCTCTTTTTACTTGGCTCTTTTTACTCTTCTTCTCTATTTTGGAATTTAGTTCGCTTGCTTCCGGCATACATTTCGTATTTTACCAAACGGGCTTCTAACTTTCCGTTAAATAATTTTATCTTTCGACTTGGACGTAAACCTACAAATTTCAAAGCTTCCAAATTCGCAGTGATAAACCAAGCGTTTGTTCCTGGGTAATTTTGCTTCATCGTATCACCAATTTCTCTGTAAAAACGTTCCATTTCAATATTCAAACGTTCTCCATAAGGTGGATTAAAACAAATATGTAAAGGACCTTCGACTTCTTTCTCTGATTGGAAAAAATCCGCTTGTTTTATCGAAACATAATCATCTAAATTAGCATTTTTGATATTGTCCTTTGCCTTTTCAACCGCACTTGGCGCCTTATCGCAACCTACAATCGTGTAGTGAAACTCTCTAGTTTTCTTTAATAATGATTCTAAAACCTTATCAAATAATTCTGAATCCCAATCTGGCCATCTTTCAAAAGCAAATTCTTTTCTGTTGATATTTGCTGGAATATTACATGCAATCATAGCCGCTTCCGCCACAATTGTTCCACTTCCACACATTGGATCTAAGAAATGTGCATTACCATCCCAACCAGATAAAATCAACATTCCTGCGGCTAAAACTTCATTTATCGGAGCAATATTCGTCGCTGTTTTATAACCACGTTGATGTAAAGAAACACCTGAAGTATCTAACGAAAGCGTACAAAAATCTCTATCAATATGAATGTGAATACGTAAATCTGGAAAATCTTTATCAATACTTGGACGTTCGCCAGTATTCGTTTTAAACTGATCTACAATCGCATCTTTTACTTTTTGCGCCACAAACTGACTGTGCGTAAACTGCTCTGAATACAAAGTCGTTTCTACAACAAAAGTCTGTTGCACTTTTAAATAATCTGACCAATCAATTTTTTGAATCCCATCATATAACGTTTGCTCGTTATAAGCTTTAAACGTATGAATGGGTTTTAGAATTTTTAAAGCCGTACGCAAAGCCAAATTCGCCTTGTACATAAAACCTTTATCACCTTGAAAACTAACACTTCTAGTTCCTTTTACCACATTTTGTGCTCCCAATTGGAACAATTCTTTTTCTAGAATTTCTTCAAAACCAAAAAAAGTTTTGGCAACCATTTTAAAATTTTCCATAGACCTCTTTCCCTCAGAGAGAATTTTAGTATTAATTATATTTATGTAGCCACGAATGCACGAATTTTATATTAAATGATTTCAATACGAATCGAGATTATCGATAATTTTTCTAATAAAACATTGTAACAAAATTTAATTCGATAATTCGTGGCAAAAGTAAAACAGTATTAGTTTCACTTCGCTTATTATTATTTGCAAAAATACATTAAATTTGTCGATTCATAATTTCCAAACAGATAAATGTCAAATTCAGCAGCAAAAAATTCAGAAAATTGGTTCAGTACTTGGTTCGACACACCATATTATCACATTTTGTATAAAAACAGAAACGATGAAGAAGCGCAAGCTTTTATGGATAATATCACACACTATCTAAATATGCCTGAAAACGGAACTATTTTAGATTTAGCTTGCGGAAAAGGAAGACATTCTATCTACTTAAACAAATTAGGTTACAACGTAACTGGGGTCGATCTATCTGAAAATAGTATTGCGATTGCTCAAGAATCCTCAAACGAAACGTTACAGTTTAAAACGCACGATATGCGCGAGCCGATGAACGAAACGTATGACGCCGTATTTAATTTATTTACGAGTTTTGGCTACTTTGATACCCACGAAGACAATATCAAAACCTTAAAAGCCATAAAAGAAAGTATCAACGAATATGGTTTTGGTGTAATTGATTTTTTCAATGCCGATTTTATTATTGAGAATTTAGTAGCGGAAGAAAGCAAAGAAATTGATGGTGTCACTTTCAACATCAAACGTTATGTTGAAAATAAGAAAATTATCAAAGAGATTCGATTTGAAGACAAAGGTGAATCATTTTTCTTTACGGAAAAAGTTTCAGCTTTCACTTTAGCAGATTTTGAAGAAATGATGGAAGAAGCAGGTATTTATTTATTAGAAATTTTTGGAGATTATAAGTTGAGAAAATTTTATAAATCGCATTCTGAACGTTTAATTATGATCTTTAAATAATGAACTACACTATTTATATTTTTCCTTTATTATCCGTTCTTTTAGGATATATTTTCGCCATATTTTTTGCACCCAAGAGTAAGAAAAACTTAAAATTATTACTTGCATTTAGTGGCGCGTTTTTATTATCATTAACGGTAATGCACTTGCTTCCAGAAGTCTATCATAGTGAAGAATCTATTTCCGAACCAGGTCATGAAGGCCATTTCCATTCCAAAATTGGTATCTTTATTATGATTGGAATAGTGTTTCAAATCATTTTAGAATATTTTTCAAAAGGCGCAGAACACGGTCATGTTCATGGACATAACAAAATTTCACACATTCCTTGGTTGTTGTTTTTTAGTTTATGTTTACATGCCCTTTTAGAAGGCTTACCCATTAATAAACATCCCCATTTAGCTTACGGAATTGCCATTCATCACTTTCCCATTGCCATTATTTTAACAACATTTTTCAAAAATGCACAATTGAACTCCAAAGCGATTTTATTTTTCATGATAACTTTCGCATTTATGACACCAATTGGAACGTACTTAGCAGATAATTTGAGCTTTATTACGAATTACTATTCGCAATTGTCTGGAATTGTAATTGGTATTTTATTTCATATTTCTTCAACTATTATTTTTGAAAGTAGTGAAGGACATAAATTCAATTTGGCCAAATTAATAGTTATTGCTTTAGGGATCTTGTTAGCGAGCTTTATGTAAAATTACCACGAAGACACTAAGACGCAAAGTTTTTTTAAAGGCTTGTTCTAGTAAATAACTTCTTCACCAATTCAATATCAAAAGATTTTTCAGTTATTGAATAGAAATATTTTGTTTGCCAAAGTTGCGTTCTTAAAGCTAGCTTACTTGTCGGAATATCCCAAGGCGGATAGAATCTAATTCCTCTTTTTCCAGAAGTATCATTATTGCTAATAATTCCTTTTTCTAAAAGAACAGCTTTCGGAAACACAAATTGACCAAAATTTTTATCACTTCTTGAAGTAATAACGATGAAGTCGAAATTGTCTGACACATCAAATGGTGTAGTTATTCCATTATCATTTCTTTTCCAAATGGTTACAAACTGACCGATTTTAGTTGGCGTAATTTTTGAAAGACGATGAATAATTTGAAATGAATCGAACTGAAATGAACAAGCTTGATATTCGGCACTTTCTGAATCAATTATAAGATTAGATAATTCGAAATTGC
>CAZULO010000192.1:0-5616 GCA_964621245.1 uncultured Flavobacterium sp. | reverse complement strand
ATGGTCTACAGTTAACGGAGCTACTTTATTACAATAATTAAAATATTTCATACTTAAAAACGGTCTTAATTGACCGTTTTTTTTTGTGCTTATTTTTTAATGTTATGAAATTGTTAAGGATTTGTTTGGTAATTGTAAAAAAGTTTTTTACTTTTACTTTATTATTAATTAAATACAAAACTATTATGAAAAGTTTAGCTCTAATTTTCGCTCTATTTATATGTTCAGCTGTTGGTTTTGCTCAGGAAGTACAAGCTACTGGAGAACAAGTTTCTGAAAACACAGTCAAAGTAACGTATTACCATTCTAATGGTAAAATCATGCACCAAGGAAATTATATAGATGGAAAATCGGAAGGATTATGGAAATCGTATGATGAAAAAGGAAACTTAGTGGCAGAAGGTTCTTTTGAACAAGGTAAAAAAATAGGCTTATGGAATTTTTATACTACAAAAGCATTAAACGCAGTAGTATACAATGAAAATGCTGTAGCAGATGTTAAAAAATTTGAAACTAATGCCTTAGCTGGAAAATAATACAAAACGAAAAACAACTTTATAAAAAAACCCAGTTTATACTGGGTTTTTTGTTTTCTATACTTTTAAGATTTCATCATCTACTAGTAGTTTATCCAAGCGTAATCTTAAAATAATTTGGGCAACTGCAATCACATCCTTTTCGCAATACGTAGCAATTCTGTTTATATCTTTATCTTGATAATATACTTTAGCAACTTCACTGCCATCGATATCATCTTTTGGAGAAGGCACCCCTAAAACTTTAGTCAGTAACTTTAAGGATGTGAAATGTTTATAATCGCCAAACTTCCATAATTCTAAAGTATCTAAATGTGGAACTTCCCAAGGTTTCTTTCCCATTAAATTTAATTTTTCAGGAATTTTGATCCCATGAATTAACATTCTTCTGGCAATAAAAGGAAAATCAAATTCTTTTACATTATGCCCGCAAAGTAATTGATTAGGCAAATTAAAATGATTGGTAAGTAAATTCGAAAAATCAATTAAGAGTCGCTCTTCATCACCTTGAAAAGTGGTCACTCTAAATTGTCTTTCGCCTTTTTTTTGAGTAAAATACCCTACTGAAATACAAATAATTTTACCAAATTCAGCCCAAATACCAGCGCGTTCATAGAAAGCTTCTGGAGAAATTTCATCTTTACGTTGGTATTGTGTTTTGTGTGCAAATAATTCCTGAAAATCAGAATCTAAATCAGAAAATTTTTCGGCTTCGGGAACGGTTTCAATATCTAAAAACAAGATATTTTCTAAGGAAATGGCGTGTAACATAATATATCGGTTTAAAATTAGTTCTTTTTTTCTATCATTTTATAAGTTTCTTCCACGTAAGTATACAAGTCATTACTATGTGCATCAGTAGTGGTCTGTACACCTTTTAAATGACCTAGTCGTACAATAATTAAATCATCTTCTGGAATAACGATCACAAATTGCCCTAAATGACCACGCATATAAAATAGTTTTTTACCTTTTATCGTGTGCAACCACCAACCATAACCGTATTCCGGACTAACAGGAAATCGAGGTTGTAAAGATTTAGCAATAAAAGCACTATCTAAAACTTGAGTTCCGTTCCATTTACCGTTTTGTTTGTATAACTTCCCAAAACGAGCAAAATCTCTTGCGTTACTTGCAATGCAACAATATGCTTTTTCGATGCCAGATTCTGCTTCATCCAATTGCCAAAGCGCTTCATTTTCGGCTCCCATGGGTTTCCAAAAACTATCTGATACATAATCCGACAAGTATTTACCTGTTGCTTTTTCTACGCACATGGCCAATAATTGCGTCGCACCACTTAAATATTCGAAACGTTGACCTGGCTTTTTAGAAATTTCTAAATCTAAAATAACCTCTTTCAATTGATTATCAAAATATGCACGAGTTACAATCGAAAACGGACTATAATATTTCTCGTCCCAACTTAACCCGGATGCCATAGAAGATAAATCACCCACAGTAACCTCTTTTGCAAATTTTCCTTTTAGTTGAGGAAAAAAATCAATCACTTTCTGATCTAAACTTTTTATTTTTCCATCCATAATAGCTTTTCCCAAAGCAGCAGAAACCACGCTTTTAGCCATAGAAAAAGAATTACTTTTAGAGGTAGCCGAAAACCCATCAAAATAACTTTCATGCAAAATACTATCGTTCTTAATGATTAAAAAAGCGATAGTTTGTAACTCTTTGTGTGTTTGATTCAGAATAGCCGTTTCAGGAACTGCATTATAAGCTTTTGAAACAGGCCAAGGCTGAGGTTTTCCTATCTGAATCTTACGATTGGGAAATTCTTTGTAATCTTCTAAATAAGCAGTAGTATATCCTTTTAAATAAATAGTTCTTACAGCGCGAAGCAAATAATCGACATCAAAAACATACATCAAAATAATGATGCTACTAAAGACAATAAGAAACCATTTGAAGAATTTTTTTAGAAATTTCATATTTACAAGAATTTAAAAGCAAGTTAAGGAAATTTTAAAACAAACTTTGTTGTTTTACCGGATTTTCATGTTCCAACAACCATTTTTTTCGCCATAAACCTCCAGCATAACCTGTTAAAGAACCATCCGAACCAATTATTCGATGACAGGGAACAACAATCCAAAGTGGGTTTTTACTATTTGCATTTGCAACAGCACGAATTGCTTTAGGATCGCCTAAGCGATTGGTTATTTCTTGATAAGAAGCCGTTTTACCAAAAGGAATTTTAAGTAATTCGTTCCAAACTTTCTTTTGAAAATCTGTGCCTTGCGGATTCATTTTAAAATCAAAATCCTTGCGTTTCCCATCAAAATAGTCATTTAGTTGAGATACAGCTTCCATAAACACACGAGGTATATCTTCCGACAAAACCAATGCTTCTGAAGTAACAGAAATTTTAGAAATTCCGTTTTCATCGCCTTCTAGAATAACATATCCAAGTGGACTATTAATTACCAATTTTTCCATAAAAAAAATCCCGATAAGCGTAACTTATCGGGAGGAAAGATATAACAATTTTTTATTATTTTGAAGCGGCTGGAGCAGCGTTTGGAGCTTCATTAACTTTTACAGTTCCTTTAATTGAAATGATTTTAGGCGCAGCATTTTCTTCGCTTGTTCTTACAGTAACTGTTTTATTGAAAGGACCGCCAGATGCCGCATTAAAAGTAGCAGAAACCACACCTCTTTCACCAGGTTTAATTGCAGTTTTAGTATAGTTTGGAGTTGTACAACCACAAGATGCTTTAACGTCAATTAACAATACATCTTTTTTAGTAGTGTTTACAAATGAAAATTCATAAGTAACTGGTTTTCCTTGCTCAATAGTTCCAAAATCGTGTACTTCTTTATCCCATGTTAACTGAGAAGGAACTTGTGGCGCTGGAGCTTGTGCAATTGAAGGCGCTACCGGAACAGCAACAGGAGCAACAGGAGCTGCTTTTGTGTTCGAACGATTTGCTTTTGTTTGAGCAAATGAAACTGAGCTTAATAATAAAGCAAAGGCTAAAACTTTAACTGTTTTCATAATTATTTGTATTTTTAAAATTTATATTTTTTGATATAGCAAATGTATTTATTTTTTTTATCATAGCTGTTAATCGCTTATATATATTGTGTTAATGACATGTTAACACCTCATTTGGTATCAAAATTTGTTATAATATCGTTGAAAATTAAAATATATGAAATTATCAAAATTTAATATTGTAATTATCATTGGTTTTCTAGCCATAGTAGGCGTAATTATTATGCAATTATTTTTAATCAATAATGCACACAAATTAGCTAAAAAAGATACGGAAGACAAAATATTTTTTGCGTTACAAGATGTATTAGAAAAACTATACAACGACAATAAAACTGGTTTACAAGTGGCTAATCAGGTGGAAAAAATTTCGGGAGATTATTTTACAGTAAATGTAAATTACGATTTTGAAAACACCGTTTTAGAACATTATTTAATTTCTGAATTTGAAAAAAATAATTTAGATGTCGATTTTGAATATGCCATTTACAATTGTTCATCAGATCAAATGGCTTTTAGCAACCATATCAATAGTAACGGAAGTAAAGAACCGATCAAATGTACAACGTGTTTTATAAAAAATCCAAATTACACCTATTATTTTGCGATTCGTTTTCCTGATATCAAACAAAATTACTTTAGAAACTTGAATGAGTATTGGATTTTTACCTCCGTATTATTTTTGGTGTTAATCATTTATGTCTATTCTGTAATATTGATGTTAAAACAGAAAAAATACACCGAATTACAAAAAGATTTCATCAATAATATGTCGCACGAGTTTAAAACACCATTAGCTTCTATTTTAATTGCGTCTAATTATGTGAAACAACAGAACGAAATCAAACAAAATCCGAAACTCTTAAAATACAATCAAATTATTGTCAATCAAACTAATAAACTAAACGAACACATTGAGAAAATCTTATATGTAGCCAAAACAGAAAGCAAACAAATGCTAATTGACAAAACTCAGTTTATACTAAAACCGGTTTTAGATTTGGTAAAAGACAATATTCTTTTAAAATACGATAAGGAAATTAACATCAAAATAAACGCAGAACAAGCATTTAGAATAAATGCTGACGAATTTCACATTTATAATATTTTATTCAATTTAATAGATAATGCTGTAAAATATTCAGAAAATAAAGCCGAAATTGAAATTGATGTAACGGAAATCAACCAACAACTTGCCATTCAAATTAAAGATAAAGGTTGTGGAATTCCACCAAAAGATTTACCTTTCGTTTTCGATAAATTTTTCCGTGTATCTAGAAAAGACATTACTAAAATAGAAGGTTTCGGCATTGGATTGTCTTATGTGAAAAAAATTTGCGAATTGCATCATTGGAAAATTAAAATCAACAATAATCCTGACAAAGGCATAACAGTTACTATTTTAATTGAATCAAAAGAGTATAAAAAAATGGATTTATAACGATAGTACAAACAAGGCCTCGCACTTTATTTATCAATAGATTAATACATCATTACAAATGACCAAGAAAAAGATTTTATACATAGAAGATGAAGAAACATTAGCGTTTTTAACCGTTGATAATTTAGAACAACATTTTGATGTGGTGCATTGTGTAAATGGAAAATTAGGTTTAGACACGTTTAGTAAAAATCAATTTGACATTGTGGTGACCGATATTATGATGCCAGAAATGGACGGATTTGAATTGGCGACGGAAATTAGAAAACGCAACCAAGAAATTCCTATTATCTTTTTATCAGCGAAAACCATGAAAGAAGACCGAATTAAAGGTTTAAAATTAGGTGCTGACGATTATTTAGTCAAACCCTACTCAATTGAAGAACTGATTTTAAAAATTGAAGTTTTCTTACACCGCAGTCAGAAAAACACAGAAAAAACAGTTAAATTATATCAATTTGCTGATTTTATTTTCGAACCAGAAAATTATTTAATCAAAAACGAAACCACCAAAACCACTCTTACCGAACGCGAAGCCCAATTACTAAAACTGTTTTTAGACAACCCAAATACCGTTTTAAAACGCGAAAAAATCCTAATGGAACTTTGGGGTTCGGATGATTATT
>CAZULO010000191.1:0-5621 GCA_964621245.1 uncultured Flavobacterium sp. | reverse complement strand
GCAATTGAAATGCTTTCTAAAGCGGTAAGAATTTCTTTTCTATCTAATTTCATCTCTATTTATAAAACTTAATTATAAAAAAGTTCAATTTAAGACTATACTTATTTAAACTCATTTTAGATTGCAAAGATAGTTTGAAAAAGACAAATGACAAATGACAAACGATAAAAGTTTGTTAATGCTTGTATAAGGTTTGTTTATTAGGAAATTAGTATTAAAAATCTGGTTCCCAAAAATGTTTTTTGAAATCTATAATTTGATTGTCGACAACTTGAATCCCTTCGCTTTCTAATAATTGTTGCATTAAGTTGGTGCCTTCAAAATGATGTTTACCGGTTAGAAGACCTAAGCGATTTACAACACGATGTGCAGGAATATCTTCTCTGCCGTGACAAGCGTTCATGGCCCAACCCACCATTCTTGCCGAACGTCCTGCGCCTAAAGCTTTTGCAATAGCACCGTAGGAAGTTACTTTGCCGTAAGGAATTTGTTTGGCAACTTCGTACACACGTTCAAAAAAATTGTCTTCTTTAATTTTCATATGCAGATAAGTATTGTTTTTTATTTGTCATATGGTATCGCTTTTCTTTTTTAGACATATTACTCTAAACTAGATTTTTAACGATTTTAATAGATTTTTTTAATGACCGCAGATTCGCAGATTTTTAAATTGATTTTTTTTTCAATCTGTGAATCTGTGGTTTTTAAATTTATTTATTCAAGTTATAAATCGTAAAAACAGCAATTAATCCTGTAATTATAGCAATAATAAAATTAATGTTTTTGATAAAGAAAGTCACTTTATGTTTGATTTTTCGAAACAAATACGCATAACCCATAAACACAATAAAAGTTCCTAAAGTGGTACCTACAACAAAAGACAAACCCACTAAATTAGTAAAAAAAGGTTTAATATAATCAGATAAATATAAACTTACAAAAGCATAATACGGAATGGGAAAAACATTTAAACCAGAAATAAAAATCCCGTGTAAAAAAGGTTTCAATTTACTTTTAGTGGTTTTCTTTTTAATTTCCTCTTTAGAATCTATACTGTTCTGAATTCCTTTTCCTAAAAAAAAGATCGTTAATAAAATAAAAACTACGCTTCCTACTAATTTTAAGTTTTGCATCACTTGGGGATGATTTTCTAAAAAAGTAGCAAAATAAAACCCTAAAACACTTTGTAAAAAAACTACTAAAATGGCACCATTGATAAATTTTCTAGCTCTTTTTAATGACTTTTTAACACTGTAATTGGCCACTGTCATGTTCACAATTCCAGGTGGTAGAACACCTACAAAAGAAAACAAAACTGCAAAAGCAAAAGCAAAAAGTACCGACACTATTTTATTTTAAATTGAATATAGGTGATGCTTTTATTTATTTCTAAATACTGACTTTCGTAAAAAGTTTGAATACTAGTCACTTCTTCAGGTGCACCGGCATTATTGTACACATTATGATTGGCATATAATACTTCATGGCCTTCACCATGTAAAAGCCCTAAGGTATATCCGTGCATAAATTCACTATCCGTTTTTAAATGCATTAACCCGTTTGGTTTTAATATTTTTTTGTAATTCTGCAAAAACTCCGAATTGGTCATACGGTGTTTTGTTCGTTTATATTTAATTTGCGGATCGGGAAATGTGATCCAAATTTCATCTACTTCATTTTCAGCAAAACAATGAGAAATCAATTCAATTTGCGTGCGAAGAAAACCTACATTTGTCATACCATTTTCTACAGCTGTTTTAGCACCTCGCCAGAAACGAGCGCCTTTTATATCTACACCGATAAAGTTTTTATTCGGAAATTTTTCTGCTAAACCTACTGAATATTCGCCTTTTCCACAACCTAATTCTAAAACAATTGGATGATCATTTTTAAAGAAATCAGCATTCCATTTTCCTTTTAAAGGCAAACTATCACTTACAACTTCTTCTCTAGTTGGCTGAATAACATTAGAGAATGTTTCGTTTTCGTTAAATCTTTTTAATTTATTTTTACTTCCCACAACAATATTTTTAAGGCTACAAAAGTATAAAAATTAAATATACACAGAGAATCTATTTTCACTAATTACTTTTCTATTAAAATTAAAATTCCTAACCGAAGTTTAAGTCTACTTAAATTCTTCACAAAGAAAACAATAATTTACAAGTAAAACCTCAACAAATTACTTAAAGTCCTTATCTTTGTGTAACACTAATACCAAATTGTTTTCGTAACCCCCAAATCGAAAATAAAACCTAAAAAAATGAATACAAATCCAAAAATACTTGTGGCTCCTCTAAATTGGGGTTTAGGACATGCCTCTCGGTGTATACCAATTATTCAAGCACTAAAAGAACATAATTTTACACCTATTATTGCTAGTAATGGAGCTTCTTTACGATTGTTACAAAAAGAATTCCCAGATGCTATTTTTGAAACGTTACCCGATTTTACTATTGAATATTCGGATAAAGGAAAAGATTTTAGATTGAAAATTTTAAAACAAATACCTAAATTGTATTTTTCTATTCGAAAAGAAAAAAAATTAGTCACAAAACTAATTAAGAAACACCAAATTTCTGGCTTAATTTCGGATAACAGACCTGGAATATATTCTTCAAAAATACCAGCAATTTACCTGACACATCAAGTGAATGTATTATCAGGTGATACCAGCTGGATTTCCAGTAAAATACACCAATACTTCATCAAAAAATACACCTTATGTTGGGTTCCTGATGTTTCTGAAAGTTTGAATTTAGGAGGCGCATTAAGTCATAGCAAATCAAAGTTGAAAAACATCAAATTTATAGGTCCGATTACTAGATTTAAGAAGCGGAATTTAGAAAAAAAATACGATATATTAGTAGTTTTATCTGGTCCAGAACCTCAACGAACCTTGTTAGAAGAAAAGCTTTTAGATGAATTATCCGAATACAAAGGAAGCATTCTTTTTGTGAAAGGAATTGTAGAAGCAGAGCAGAAAACTACTGTCCAAAACCACTTTACTTTTTACAATTACATGGAAGCGGAAGCATTGGAAATTGCTATACAAGAAAGCAACTATATCATTTGCCGCTCTGGCTATTCATCAATTATGGATTTGGCATTTTTACACACAAAAGCCTTTTTGATTCCAACTCCAGGTCAGTTTGAACAAGAATACTTAGCGCTAAAACTTAAAAAAGAAGGAAGCGTTCCGAGTTGTGAACAAGATAAATTTACGCTAGACAAATTACAAAAAATTGATATTTACAGCGGTTTTAGAACCTATAATTACAATAAAAATTGGGCGGATTTATTTAATTGTTTTCAAAGTAAATGAAAATTCTGATCCTTTTTGAGGTGTACTTTGAACAAATATCTTTTCGTTATGCGCTTCAATAATGTGTTTTACAATAGCTAAACCTAAACCTGAACCGCCTTCCTCTCGAGAACCACTTTTGTTGATACGATAAAAGCGTTCGAAAATGCGCGACAGATGTTGTTGTTCTATTCCGTCTCCGTTATCTTGTATACGAACTAAAACTTTATTCTTATTGATCCGTTCGATAGACACTTCCGTTGTTCCATTTTCTTTTCCGTATTTGATAGAATTCATAACCAAATTGGTAAGTACTTGTTGAATTTTATCTTTATCGGCATACACTGAAATAGGAGTAATATATTTTTCATCGAACATTAAAATGATATTCTTAGCATCCGCTTTCATTTCAAGTAAATCAAATACATTTTGAATTTCAGTAACGATATCAAATTTGGAAACTTCTACATTTAAATCGCCCACCTCAAATTTAGAAATCATATCTAAATCCTGTACAATATTAATCAAACGTTCTACTCCTTTGGAAGCCCTTTCGATATATTTCACACGTAAGGCTTTATCTTTAATAGCACCACCTTCGATTAATGTGTCCAAATATCCTTGCACAGTAAAAAGAGGCGTTTTAAGTTCATGAGAAATATTTCCTAAAAACTCCCTGCGGTATTCTTCCCTAATGTTTAGCGATTCGATTTCAATTTTTTTCTCTTTGGCGAAATTACGAATATCGTTAGTTAAAGAAGAAATATCGGTAGTTATTGTTTTATTTTGCAAGGAAGTCGCATCTAAAATAGAAACCTCATCATATAATTTTTTGATGCGTTTGTAGATAAAAACCTCTACTCGATATTGAATCAAGAAAAAACTAAATGCGAATAAAGTAATAGGAAAAACTAATAAGATAAAAATGTTAATGGGTTGTACAAGATAATTGTAAATCCACAAACTAAGCACCACAAAAAGGGAGATGTATATAGAGGATTTAAAGGCGAATTTGAATGATTTTTTAAAATTATTCGCCATTTAATTCAATTTTATATCCCACTCCTTTGATCGTTTTAAAAATATCTTCGTCAATTTTTTCACGAAGTTTTCTAATATGCACGTCGATAGTTCTTCCGCCAACAATGACTTCATTACCCCAAACTTTATCTAAAATTTCGGCTCTTGTAAACACTTTTCCTGGTTTTGAGGCTAACAAATACAATAATTCAAATTCTTTTCTAGGTAAAACGATAGTGATACCATCTTTAATGATTTTGTATTCTTCTCGGTTAATTTGTAAATTCCCTACAGATAAAGTTTCTGAATTTTCCGTTTCATCATCTTTCAATCTACGCAATAAACCTTTTACTTTACTTACTAATAACTTTGGTTTGATGGGTTTAGCTATGTAGTCATCTGCGCCGACATCAAAACCAGCTACTTGTGAATAATCTTCACTTCTAGCAGTTAAAAAAGTAATAATTGTATCTTTTAATTCTGGAATTTCTCTAATTTTTTCACAGGCTTCCATTCCGTCCATTTCAGGCATCATCACATCCATTATGATCAAATGTGGTTTTACTTTCTGAGCTTGTTTTACGGCTAATTTACCGTTTTCTGCTTTGAAAATTTGATACCCGGCTTGTTCCAAGTTATAACCCACAATTTCTAAAATGTCTGGTTCATCATCAACCAATAAAATCCTTATGTCTTTTTTCTTCATATCAAGTATAAAAGTAATTATTTTTTGTAAAATTATACATAAAAATAGCAAATAAATTGCCTTTACGATAATTTAATCTATTAACACTAACTTAACAATTATCAAACTAATAAATAACTTCTAAATAACAATAGCGTAATTTACCCTGTTCTACTTTTGCAACAAAATAAACACAACTACAATGAAGTTAAAATTTTTCATTTTCGGATTATTATTTACAATGATCTCCTTCGCACAAAATACTGCTAAAATTAGCGGTGTGATAACGGATAAAGATAGCAAACAACCTATTAGTTTTGCATCGATCTCATTAAAAGGATTGCAAGTAAATGCCGAATCAGACCTTACTGGTAACTACGAATTGCTTACCAAACCTGGAACGTATACGGTTGTATATGCTTTTGTGGGTTATAAAACTTTTGAAAAAGAAGTTACAATTGCAGAAAACGAAACAGTAAACTTAAATATTAGTTTACAAGAAAACTCAACTAGTATTGAAGGTATTGTGATTACAGGTAGTACCAACAAAACCAAAGAAACAGCTTTATTAAAAGAACAACAGAAAGCAGTTGAAATCAAACAAAGTATTGG
>CAZULO010000190.1:0-5782 GCA_964621245.1 uncultured Flavobacterium sp. | reverse complement strand
CCTGCTTTACGTGGTTTATTTGCTTATAACTTCATGTCGGTTTTAGCTTATGCCAGTATTTTAATGACCTATTTTGGAGTCAATTTTCACTTAAGCGGCTTACATTCTTATGCCTCAGGAGAAAAGCAAAATGTTATCTATTACGGATATGCTTTAGCTATTGTTTTAGTAATTTCCGGAATTGCATTTTTCCAATTTAAAAAGTTTTATAAAAAATAAACACTTTCTACAAATATTTAAAAACCTGAACACTTCTAAATTGTTCAGGTTTTTTTATGCAATATTCTGTAGAAATAATCGTTACTTTAAAAAAAGATACATTTATAATGAAACAAAAAATACTCATACTTATAATTATAGTTGGTCTCTTGTCATTTACAACTAACTATCTAAATAAAGAGGAGCTGAAACCAGTAACAAATTCAGAAAAAGCAACCGAAAGAGCTCTAAAAAAAGTAACCGAACTAAAAGCTTTTACAAAGAAAAACACCCAATATAATCCGGAAATTTTCTTTTTAATTGATATGAAAATACCATCTAATACTTATCGTTTTTTTGTATTTGATGTGAAAACAAACCAAATTTCAGATTCTGGTTTAGTAGCGCACGGTTCGGGATCAGCAACAGCTACCGATGCTTTAAAATTTAGTAATATTGATGGTTCTTTGATGACCTCTTTAGGCAAATATGTCATAGAAAATTCTTACCAAGGAACCTTCGGAAAAGCGTATCGCATGAAAGGGTTAGATCTTACAAACAGTAATGCCTTTAAGAGAAACATCGTATTACATGCTTACGATAAAATGCCTTATAAAGAACAAATTTCACCTATTTGTTTGAGTTGGGGTTGTCCGATGGTAAACGAAATATTTTACAAACGCTTACAAGAAATAATCGATCCTTCAGCAAAGAAAATCCTATTATATATTTATTATTAAATAGAATTTAATAGAACCTTAACTATTGTTTGTAAGATCTTTTCATACTTTTGATAGATATAAAATAAGGAAACATGAAATTATTTCACACTTTTACAGGAATTGTTGTTATTGCTTTAGCTTGCAATGCCAAAACAGACGAAAAAAAACCAGAAAATTGGGAGCAATTTGTTGAAACTACAACAGATACAGTTCCTGCAGAAACACCAAAAACAAACACTATGGAACAAGGTTCAATTTATGCTTTTAAAGTAAAAGATTTATCAGGTAACGAATTCGACTTCGCTTCACTAAAAGGTAAAAAAATTCTAATCGTTAATACTGCTTCAGAATGTGGTTTAACGCCTCAATACGAACAATTACAAGCTATTTATGAAAAATATCAAAATAAGAATTTTGTAATTGTTGGCTTTCCAGCAAATAATTTCGGAGCACAAGAACCAGGAACTAATGCTGAAATTGGAGCGTTTTGCAAGAAAAATTACGGTGTAACCTTCCCAATGATGGAAAAAATTTCTGTAAAAGGAAATGACATGCATGAAGTATATCAATTTCTAACTCAAAAAGCAAAAAACGGATTAGAAGATAGTTCAGTAGAATGGAATTTTCAAAAATATCTAATTGACGAAAACGGACATTTAGTCGACGTAATTTCACCAAGAACATTACCAAACGACAGTTCTATTACCAATTGGATAGAAGGGAAACAATAAGTATTCAGTCGCAGTTATTAGTATTCAGTTTACGTTAACTGCGACTTATTTTCACAACATCTTTTGCATAAAAACAGAATGTAACCATCTGTTGAATTTAAATCCTGATTCTTTTATAAAACCCGCTTTTTCAAATCCGAATTTTTCGTGAAAGGCAATACTACTTTCATTTTCTGAATCGACAACACCAATCATAGTATGTATACCTTGACTTTTTGCCAAAGCAATTAATTCAGTAAGTAGCAAATTTCCTATTCCTTTTCCGATGTGGTTTTTATTGGCATAAACTGAGTGTTCTACCGTAAATTTATAGGCCTCTCTAAAACGAAATTCACTGTAATATCCAAAACCAACCACTTCGTTATTAATTTCTACCACAATGACAGGGAATTTTTTCAGTAGTTTATCCTCAAAAATAGCTAATTGTTGTGATAAAGTTCTCGGTTCATAATCATATAAAGCTACACCGTTTAAAATTTGGTCGTTAATGATTTCTAAAATAGCAGGACAATCTTCTGTTTGATACTTTCGAAGTATTGGGTTCATATTGAAGGATTTATTTATGCTATAAAAGTATAAAAAATGTGGTTATATTAGTAAATTTGTATTCGAAAATTTAATTTCAAATTTTGTAAAATTGAAAACCAACTTATACCCCAAAATACCATTAGCGCAAGCAGTTATTGAAGTATTTCATCAAAAAGAAATTCAGCATATTGTAATTTCTCCAGGTTCGAGAAATGCCCCTTTGACTATTGGATTTACCAATCAAGATTATTTTAAATGTTACAGTATTGCCGATGAACGTTGCGCAGCTTTTTTTGCTTTGGGATTGGCACAACAAATACAAAAACCAGTGGCTGTAGTTTGCACTTCTGGTTCTGCTTTATTGAATTATTATCCAGCTGTTGCAGAAGCGTTTTATAGCCAGATTCCTTTATTGGTTGTTTCTGCTGACCGACCACAAAATAAAATTGACATTGGAGATGGACAAACGATCCGACAAGAAAATGTATTTGCTAATCATATTGTTTATTCAGCCAATTTAACAGAAAATGCTTCTGAAATTAATGATCAACTAATTTGTAATGCGATCGATTTTGCTGTTGCAGAAAAAGGACCAAGTCATATCAATGTTCCCTTCGAAGAACCTCTGTATGAATCCCTTTTGGAAGCAACTTATATTCCAAAAATTAAGAAAAACGAAAAGGCTACACCAGATTTTACATTAGATTCGAAATTCCTTTCTCAATGGCAATCGGCTGAAAAGAAATTAATTGTAGTTGGTGAATTATTTCCGAATAGTATCGAACAAAAATATATAGATTTATTTGCGGAAGACGAAAGCGTAGTAGTGCTCTTAGAAAAAACATCTAATTTACATCATCCTACTTTCATAGACCGAATTGACACCTTAGTTACAACATTTACAGAAGAAGAAAAACAAAATTTTCAACCAGATATTTTGTTAACTTTCGGTGGAATGGTAGTTTCTAAACGAATAAAAGCTTTATTGAGAAGTTTTCAACCTGAGACACATTGGCATGTTGATACACTTCGAGCTTATGATACGTATGGTTGCTTAACGAAACATTTTCAAACGAACATCGCAAACTTTTTCGAGCAATTACTAGTGGAATCTAAATCGAATGCCTCTACTTATGCCGCTTATTTCCAAAAAATTTGGCAAAACCGATTGTCAAAACACGAGCACTATTTAAAAACTATCCCGTTTTCTGATTTTAAAGTATTTGATTTTTTGAGTCGGAATTTACCAGAAAACATTCAATTACAAGTAAGTAATAGTTCACCTATTCGATATATTCAATTGGTCAATTTAAATAAAACTATTGAAGTATTCAGCAACAGAGGAACTAGTGGAATAGATGGTAGTACTTCCACCTCTATTGGCGCAGCCATTGGTAATCCGAAACCAACTATTTTAATCACTGGTGATATCAGTTTTTTATACGACAGTAATGCCTTATGGAACAACTATATTCCAAAAAATTTCAAAATAGTACTACTAAATAATAGCGGAGGTGGTATTTTCAGAATTTTACCTGGTCATCAAGAAAACGAAACGTTTAATACTTTTTTTGAAACTTCTCATCAGTTGACAGCCGAACATCTTGCCAAAATGTATAAGTTTCAATATACAAGCGTTCACGATGAAAAGGAATTAGATTTACATTGGAAAACATTTATTTCAGACTCTTCAGCTCCTTCAATTTTAGAGCTATTTACACCCGAAAAAGTAAACAATCACATCTTATTAGACTACTTTAAAAATTTGTAAAATAAATAATAATTTCTTCTTTATTTAATATAAAAAATTGTAAGTTTGAAATGTAACTAACAACTAAACAAACAATTATGAGCAAAAGAGAAGAACTAATTGTCAAATACGCAGCCGATTTACAAGAAAAATGTGGTGTAACTCCTGATATGGATTTATTAAATAAAGTAGTGATAGGATGCGGTCCTTCGATTTATAATTCAGATGCAGCAACGGTATCTGGTTCAGATGAAAAAGAATTAGCTACAGTTAAAAACAACTTTTTAATTAAAAAATTGGGCTTGTCAGACAGCATAGAATTAGATAAAGGAATTGATGCCGTAATTGAACAATATGGCCGTTCGAACAAAAGCAAATACCGAGCTGTGGTTTATTATTTATTAGCCGTTCATTTTAAGAAAGAATCGATATACAACTAACAAAAAAAAACCTGAATAAAATGATATCCAGGTTTTTTTTTATTTTTTAGTTTTAGCCTTAGGTTTTTTCGTTTTACCATTAATTACTTTAATTGCTACATACATAAACAATATAAAAGACAACAATCGGAAGAACATAAAAATACTTTCATTTTGCATAAATCCTAAAATTTTCAAATCGAAAGGCAATGCTAGAAAAGCAAAAATAATTGCTAATACTAATAATTTCGAATTCGTTATTTTTTTAAAATAATTTATCATACCTCTATCACATTAATTAAAGAAAGAATCTACAAATTCTGTTTTATGAAATACTTGTAAATCATCAATACCTTCACCTACTCCAATATATTTTACCGGAATTTGAAATTGATCAGAAATACCAATCACAACTCCACCTTTAGCCGTTCCATCTAATTTAGTCACTGCTAAACAAGTCACTTCCGTGGCCGCTGTAAACTGTTTGGCTTGTTCAAAAGCATTTTGACCCGTAGAACCATCTAAAACTAACATCACATCGTTTGGAGTATTAGGCACTACTTTTTGCATGACATTTTTCACTTTGGTTAACTCGTTCATTAAACCTACTTTATTATGTAAACGACCTGCCGTATCGATAATCACAACATCCGCATTTTGTGCTACAGCAGATTGTAAAGTATCAAAAGCTACAGAAGCCGGATCAGAACCCATTTGTTGTCTGACCATAGGGACATCAACACGATCTGCCCAAATTTGCAATTGATCAATAGCAGCTGCTCGGAAGGTATCCGCAGCACCTAAAACTACTTTAAAACCCGCTTTTTTGAATTGATTCGCTAATTTACCAATGGTAGTAGTTTTACCCACTCCATTTACACCCACCACCATAATCACATAAGGTTTGGTATCTGTTGGAATGGTAAATTCTGAGTCATTTCCAGTATGGGTTTCAGATAAAAGCGCAGCAATTTCTTCTCTTAAAATTAAATTAAGTTCATCCGTACCTAAATATTTGTCTTGAGAGACACGTTTTTCTATACGTTCAATTATTTTTAAGGTAGTATTTACACCAACATCTGAAGAAATAAGCACTTCTTCTAAATTGTCTAAAACTTCATCGTCTACTTTAGATTTTCCAGCTACAGCTTTCGTTAATTTAGAAAAGAAAGATGTTTTGGTTTTCTCTAATCCTTTATCTAAAATTTGCTTCTCCTGTTCCGTAATAACAGGTTCACTTTTATTAGAAGAAAATATTTTTTTAAAAAAACTCATTGTTTAGTTAAGTAATGATTTGATTTGCATTATTATGAAACAAAAATAAAATAAAAAAAGCTACTTTCAAATGAAAATAGCTTATTTAGTATCTATATAAGTATAGATTATTTCTTTTTTAAGAACTCATCTACTTCTTCTGGACTCATTACTGATTCC
>CAZULO010000189.1:0-5801 GCA_964621245.1 uncultured Flavobacterium sp. | reverse complement strand
GAAATGAACAATAGCGCAGGTTCCTTTTTACGTTTGAAAGACACTTCAAATATCATCGATCCACACGTGCCAACAGATGGAAAACTAAAAGTCATTTCTCGATACAAAAATCAAACTTTTGATGCCGCAGCCGGAATTTATTCTTCTGTAAACGACATGAGTAAATGGATAATTATGCAATTGCAACAAGGGAAATATGGTGCAAACAAAGAAAATAAACTATTTTCTGAAGCACAGCATAATGAAATGTGGCAATTACAAACCATCATTCCAACCAAAACCAAAGAACCTTATTACACACATTTTTCTGGTTACGGCTTAGGCTGGTTTTTAAGCGATGTGAAAGGCTATAAACAAGTAACGCACACTGGTGGATTAGAAGGAATTGTGACACAAGTAACACTTATTCCAGAATTAAATTTAGGAATAGTAGTTTTAACCAATCAACAATCGGGTGCGGCTTTTAATGCGATTACAAACACGATCAAAGACGCTTATTTAAATATTGAATACAAAGATTATGTGAAGATTTTTAGTGAAAGAGAAAAGAACAATATTGCCGAAGCAGATAAAGTAACTACAGAAGTTTGGGCAAAAATAGCCGAAAACACGAAGAATAAAGTAAAAATTGAAACAAAGAATTACACCGGTACTTTCAAAGACAACTGGTTTGGAAACATCACTATTACTGAGAAAAAAGGGCAACTCTATTTCAATTCAGAGCGTTCTCCTCAATTAGCTGGCGAAATTTTCTTTTACAAAGACAACACATTTGCTGTAAAATGGTTCAATAGAAGTTTCAATGCAGATGCTTTAATCACTTTTTCAGCCAATAACACCAATATAAAAATGGCTGCAATTTCTGAATTAACTGATTTTAGTTATGATTTTCAGGATTTAGATTTCAATAAAAAATAATTCTTCCCAAAATACAAACAGCACAGATTAGAGAAATTTTAAAAATTTACATAATTTCTTTAATCTGTGTTTTTATTAATTTAATCTTTGTTTTTACCATAATATTTCTATAATCTTTTTTTGATATCTGATATTTAAACACTATTTTTATGTTTCCCAATATTTGAGTATGACAGAGATCGATTTAGAAGCCGAAAAAAAAGCAATAGCCCATGAATATAAAGAGTTATTGCGAATTAGTTATCAGAGTTTAACAGATGAAGATAAAAAGCTAATTCGTAAAGCCTTTGATGTAGCTGTTGAAGCCCATAAAGAACAACGAAGAAAATCTGGTGAAGCCTATATTTTTCATCCCATTGCAGTAGCTAAAATTGTAGCTTCTCAAATTGGATTAGGTTCTACAGGTATAGCTTCTGCCCTTTTACATGATGTGGTAGAAGATACTGACATTACTATTTCTGACATCGAAAAAATGTTTAATCCTAAAATTGCAAAAATTGTAGAAGGATTAACCAAAATTCCAAAAGTTAAAAACGAACAAGAAATTTCCCTTCAAGCGGAAAATTTTCGAAAAATGTTGCTAACGCTAAACGATGATGTTCGAGTAATTCTAATCAAAATTGCAGATCGATTACACAACATGCAAACTATGGATGGAATGGCGGATTATAAACAAGCCAAAATTGCCTCCGAAACCTTATATATTTACGCGCCACTCGCCCATCGTTTGGGTTTATACAACATCAAAACACAGCTAGAAGATTTAGGATTAAAATATACCGAACCCGATGTTTATGCTGATATTGTCAGTAAAATCAAGGAAACTAAAGAAGAACAAGATGCTTATATCAAATCAATTTCTGAAGTATTGAGTAAATCTATGCTGGAAGAAGGTATCGATTTTATGATTAAAGGTCGACCAAAATCGATATATTCCATTCGTAGAAAAATGAAAGCCCAAGGGGTAACTTTTGATGAAGTATACGATAAATTTGCACTCCGAATCATTTACAATTCCAATTTACATGATGAAAAATTTCTAGCTTGGAAAATATATTCTGTAGTTACAGATCATTATCGACCAAGTCCGAGTCGTTTACGCGATTGGATTTCTTCTCCAAAATCAACAGGATATGAAGCGCTACACATTACCGTTATGGGACCAATGGGTCGTTGGGTAGAGATTCAGGTTCGAAGTGAACGAATGGACGAAATTGCAGAAAAAGGATATGCCGCGCACTACAAATACAAGAATGGAGCAAGTGAAGAAAACAGCTTAGAAATTTGGCTAAATCAGCTAAAAGAAGCTCTTGAAAATTCCAATCATAATGCTGTAGATTTTGTAGAAGATTTTAAATTGAATTTATATTCAAAAGAAATATATATTTTCACGCCAAAAGGAGAAATTAAATCTTTACCCAAAGGTGCTACTTCTCTAGATTTTGCTTTTAGTATTCACTCTGAAATTGGAGTAAAAACGCGCGGAACTAAAGTAAATGGTAAACTTGTTCCTTTAAACTATATTTTAAATAGCGGCGATCAGGTGGAAATTATCACTTCTCCACATCAAAAACCAACTATTCATTGGTTAGATTATGTAACTACTGCGCGAGCTAAAACCAAAATTAAAAATGTTTTAAATGATAATATTAAAAAAATTGGAGAAGAAGGAAGAGAAATTCTGACTCGAAAATTACGCCATTTAAAAATTACATTAAATGAAAATACGATCAACGAATTGGTGAATTACTTCAAATTACAAACCAGTTTAGATTTGTTTTATAGAGTTGGAATTGGCGCAATAGAAAACCAACAACTGAGAGATTACGCTGCTCAAAAAAGTAATACTTTGGTTAATTTCTTCAAAAAAACGATCAAAAGAAACCCAACTGTAAACGAAGAAAAATTCACCAAAAATGATCCAAATAAAAAGTTAGATTTATTAGTCTTTGGAACAGAACAAAGTAAATTAGAATACAAATTATCGCCTTGCTGTAATCCAATACCAGGTGATCAAGTATTTGGTTTTGTCACAATAAATGAAGGCATTAAAGTTCACAAAACCGATTGTCCGAATGCGATTAGTTTGCAATCTAATTTTGCTTACAGAATTGTTCAAGCCAAATGGATAGATTCTAGTCAAGAAGAATTTAACGCCATTTTAAAAATAACTGGAATGGACGTAATGGGACTCACCAATGAACTAACTAAAGTGATCTCGAATCAAATGCATGTTAATATCCAAAGTATTAGCTTGAATACAAATGCAGGGCTTTTTAACGGACAAATTACTGTTGTTGTTCAAAATAATATGATTCTTAAAAAACTAATTGAAAATATTAAAACTGTGGATGGTATTGATAAAGTCACAAGGGTTTATAATAATTAAAAAATGAAAAAAATATTTTTACTACTAATTGCAATACCTTTTTTATCAATTGGACAAAAAGCAGAAACAAAATTTGTTCTTGACTCTATAGGTAATAAAAGTAATCATCAAGCTTTATGGGCAAAATATCCAGATAATGCTTTTGAATTCAGAATTGCAAAAGACACTGGGATTGTTCATCAAATGTCATTATCAAAATACGAGACTTTCTCTTCTGATTTCAAAATTATTAAAAATGAAATTGAAAAAATTACTTCTCAAAAATATTCCGATTCTACAATTTTTCTAATTGATTTTATCTATTTTAATGACAACTGTAGTTCCGTTTACTCAAATGATTTTAATAAAAATTTATATGATAACAGAAAATCTTATATGAATTCAAGGAAAAAAGAAATTGAGAAAAAATATAAAAATTTAGTTTTCATTGTAATGTTTCAAAATGGAATAAAAATCTACAAAAATGAAAAAATTAAACTTGAAAAAGAATACTTCTTTAATGACAACAGTGGCTACTTTAAAAAAAACCTATTTTTAAACTCCGCCTTATGTGGCTCAATGTGTTTAATAAATAATGATGGGAAAATATTAGTAAGAAATGGTGAATTCATAATAAATGAAATGGCTGATCATTTAAAGCCCGAAATCTGGAATAAAATCTTTTCAACAACAAATGTTAATGAAAAAACTGAAGATAAACAATAAACTATAAAATTTAATTTATCTTTGTATTTCCTTTCATTTAAACAGCAAATGGATCACAATCAAAACCAAGAAACCGTTAAAAACGTTTTCACCAATTATCTTGAAGAAAAAGGGCACAGAAAAACACCTGAGCGCTACGCTATACTTCAAGAAATCTACGAAAATCAAGAACATTTTGATATCGAATCTTTGTATATCAAAATGAAAAACAAGAATTATCGTGTTTCACGTGCTACTTTGTACAACACTATCGAATTATTATTAGATTGTAAGTTAGTACGTCGTCATCAATTTGGACAAAATCAAGCACATTACGAAAAATCATATTTCGATAAACAACACGACCATATCATTTTAACCGATACGGGTGAAGTTATCGAATTTTGCGACCCTCGCATCCAACAAATTAAACAAACTATGGAAGAAATGTTTGGAATTAACATTGAAACCCATTCTTTATACTTTTACGGAACAAAAAATAAATAAACAACAACGCTAACCCTAAACAAAATAGTTTAGGACAAAACAACAACACAATGAATGTAGATTTACTACTTGGATTACAATGGGGTGACGAAGGAAAAGGAAAAATCGTCGATGTATTAACTTCAAAATATGACATTATTGCTCGATTTCAAGGTGGACCAAATGCGGGACACACACTTGAATTTGATGGAATTAAACACGTTTTAAGAACGATTCCATCTGGAATTTTTCATAAAAACAATGTAAATATAATCGGAAATGGTGTCGTTATGGATCCAGTTGTATTTCAAAAAGAAATTGAAGGATTAGCTAAATTCGACTTAGATATCAAATCAAAATTATTGCTTTCAAGAAAAGCTCATTTAATTTTACCGACACACCGTTTGTTAGATGCGGCTTCAGAAGCGTCAAAAGGAAAAGCAAAAATTGGTTCTACTTTAAAAGGAATTGGCCCAACATATATGGACAAAACAGGTAGAAATGGTTTAAGAATTGGCGATTTAGAAATGGCTGATTTTCAAGAAAAATACCGTGCTTTAGCCGACAAACATGAAGAAATGATTAAGTTCTACAATGTAGAATTACAATATAATCTGCCGGAAATGGAAGCAGAATTTTTCGCCGCTGTAGAAGAATTAAAAACACTAACTTTCATTGATTCAGAAGACTATTTGAACAAAGCTTTAAAGGCTGGTAAAACAATTTTAGCAGAAGGCGCACAAGGTTCGTTATTAGATGTAGATTTTGGAACGTATCCTTTTGTAACTTCTTCAAATACTACTGCTGCCGGAGCTTGTACAGGTTTAGGTATTGCACCAAATAAAGTAAAAGAAGTTTTCGGAATTTTCAAAGCATACACAACTCGTGTAGGAAGTGGCCCTTTCCCAACAGAACTTTTTGATGAAGTGGGTGCAAACATGGCAAAAATTGGGAACGAATTCGGTTCGGTTACTGGTCGCGCTCGCCGTTGTGGTTGGTTAGATTTAGTAGCTTTAAAATATGCGGTTGAAGTGAATGGGGTAACCGAATTATACATGATGAAAGGTGATGTTTTATCAGGTTTCGAAACTTTAAAAGTATGTACAGCGTATAAGTATAAAGGTGAAACTTTAAACCATTTCCCATACAATATTGAACCAGAAAACGTACAACCAATTTATACAGAAATGAAAGGTTGGCAAGCCGATTTAACTGGAATGACAACATACGAGGAATTACCTTCAGAATTAAAAACCTACATCGAGTTCATAGAAAAAGAATTAGAAGTGCCTATAAAAGTAGTTTCTGTTGGACCAGACAGAAC
>CAZULO010000188.1:0-5859 GCA_964621245.1 uncultured Flavobacterium sp. | reverse complement strand
TTTTTACGAAAAACCGAATGGGCGCGTAAAAAAGTAGAAGAATTGTATATTAGAACCTTACCTAAATTTTAAGTAATATTGTAAAAAAGGGCTATCATTCGATAGCCCTTTTTTATAGTTTATAAATGTAAATAGAAAATAATACTAATACTATATATAAGATTAATAGTATGGTTTCTAATTTATGTTTAAGAAAAATTTTCATTAATTTTTAACTATTTTTCTAGTAAATGTACCTTCATCTGAAGTGATTTTAAAGAAGTACATTCCAGTTGGTAAGTTACTTGTGTTTACATGGTTTAACGTGTAATTCAAAGTGTTTTGTAGTAATATTCTACCATTAATATCAACAACTTCTAGTTTAGCATTGGTTAATTTACCTAATTTGATGTTTACATTTGATGTAGTTGGATTTGGGTAAATTGTGAAATTAGCATCTACAAAACTAGCATTAGATAAAATATCAGGTGAATATGCTGATATCTTAAAAGTTTTAGAAGTAGGAACAAATCTAAATACATTATTTTGTACTTCCCAAGTTCTTATGTATAGCGTTTCTCCAATTGTTAATCCACTTACAGACACAGAAGAGAAATAGTTACTACCAGAAATATCATCATTACATGCTTCAGTAATTAAATTTCCACAAGATCCTGTGTAAATTTCTAAACCTGTATTAACTTGGTCAATTAAACTTGATGTAGTAATCGTTATTTCTCCTGTAACAGGTGCGATAACTTTGTACCAAACATCACCATCTTCATAAGAACTACAATTCGGAAAAGGCGCACTCGCTGTGTCTATCGAATCTGTTGCTCCGTTTAAGTTTACATCAATTGAATTAGAAGTTATCGAACTACCAACCGTTAATTCTACAGCATTTAAACACTCATCATTAACAGGTGGTTGATTGTCATAAACCGAAATTTGGAAATTAGCTATTGAATTCTCTGTATCATATTCCCATACACGAATATAAATTGTTTCGTTAGGAGTAAGGCCTGTTAGAACTACCTTAGAAAAATCTTCATTATTATCATTATCGTTGCAACGCAAGTAATTTAATGAGGTACAACTTCCATTATAAATTTCTAACAAAGTATCCCAATTAGTAGCTCCAAATGTTTCTACAGTTAGATTTCCTGATGCCGGTACAACTGCTGTATACCAAACGTCGCCACCATCATAGCTTCCACAATCTGGATAGGGTGCTGAAGTAGAATCAGTTGCTCCTGCTAAATTAACGGCTACCGCATTTGATATACTTGAAGTTCCAACTGTCAAAGCTGTACTTGTAGCACATTCGTCATTAACTGGTGGCGCTATAAAGTAAGCTGAAATTTGAAAACTTGAAGTAGTAAAAGCATTATTATATTCCCAAACTCTTATGTACACATTTTCGCCAGGCGTAAGATTTGTTAAGGTTACTCTAGAAAATTCATCGTTTTGATTGTCGTTATCATTACAATCCATATAATTTAAATTTGTACAATCTCCTGAGTACACTTCTAATACAGTATCCCAATTGTTTACACCAAATGTTTCAATAGTTAAATTTCCAGATGTAGGAACAATTGCGGAATACCAAACATCTCCTCCTTCATATCCACTACAATTTGGACTAGGTGCAGTAGAAGAGTCGGTGGCACCACCTAAATCAACAGTAACTGCATTAGAAGTAACAGAATTACCTACTGTTAAAGGAATAGTTCCTGAACAGTCGTCATTTGATGGTGGTAATGGAGTAATAAATACTTCAAGAGAAGTTCTAGTGCTTTCACATCCATTCGCATCGGTGCTGGCTACCCAATACACAGTTGATCCTAAAGTTGAGGTGTCAGGAGTTGGAGCTGTTGTGCTACCTAATCCACCAGTTTCGGAAGTATACCAAAGCAATCCTGTTCCGCCAGAAGTTGCAGTAAGTGGAGTTGCAGTAAAACCTATAGGGAAACCAATTTGATAATCGGTCATAGGCGCTTGTAAAACGGTAATGTTTATAGGCGTTCTTTCACTTTCACAACCATTTGCGTTAATCGTTGTGAAATAATAAGTAGATGTAAAAACTTGAGCAGTAGGAGGATAAAAATAAGTAGTGTCTAAAGTTGGATACCATTTTGTAGTACTGCTAGGTGGAGGAATTAAGTCGGCAAAAGTAGCAATACAAGCCGCTTGAGGTTGCGCAATTGGTGCAGCTGGAATGGTACTTCCTGAAGTAACAATAGAACCATCTAAAAAGTTTGAAATAGAACCATTTAAAGCCATATTATTGAAAACCCCATTGTTCGAATTGGTAGAATCATCATTTAAGACTAAAGTTTCAGCATTATTATAACCACTAAATCCGTGATTAAATTTATAATAGGCTAAAAGTCCAGGTTCATTTCCTTGTAATTCGCACGATCTTGAACCAGAAATTTGTCCGCTAGTTCTTGCCACGCTCCAAATTCTTAAATCATCAATGTTACCATTAAAAAGGCGATTAGCTTGTTCTAAATTTGACCCAATAGCTACATTAAAATCGTTGTTATCTATAGTAACTCCTGCATTAAATCGTTGTTGTTCACTCAAACCATCAACAAAAATTTCGATAGTACTGTTAGCGAATTTAGCCGCAATATGATGCCAATTTCCATCTGCAACATTTGTAGTTGATATAGCTGACATGAAACTAGCATTTACATATACTTTACCATCATTTGTTAAATGAACTCCCCAAGTGTTTCCTTTAGAAATAATATCACTTTGAAATGAAGGTAAAGTTGTTGTTTTTAACCAAAATTCAACGGTAAACACATTGGAAAAATCAAAAGCAGATTCATTAGGTAAGGAAACATAATCGTTAACCCCATCAAAGTTTAAATGCGTCGCAAGTGTTGGAGGTGTGGCAGGAATGACAAATGTTTTAAATACCATATCAACACCTGTAATCACTGAAAATGGACTCGCGTTTGTGCTTAAAAAAGAATCTCCATTGGCGTACAAATTACCAGAGGTATACATCCATGAAAAGGTGTTAGGAGTAGCATTTTTGAAAACAATAGTGTAGCTACTTCCTTGAACCATGTTTATGTTTAAAGAAGAAGTATTTATGGTATATTCACCAATAAATGAATTCGAAAATGTTAAAGGTAAAGTGCCTAAAAGTGCACCGCTATCGCCAGCACCACTATAAATTGAAAGGTCTACAGTAGTTGCTGCAAAAGGCACATTTATTTCTACTTTTAGTTGCGCTAAAGGACCAGAAACATCTGCTACGAAACTTTGTCCCACTTTTCCTTGATTGGTAGGTTGTTGAATTGTAAAATTCCCTACTGACGAAGTGGTCAAATTGGATTGATCCAAAACTTGACCAAAAGAAATAAACTGACATAAAATGGCCAGCAATAAATAGTAATGAGTTTTTTTCATATGCATTGTGATTAAATTTGCTTCAAAATTACTTAAGAAAAAAACAACATTTCAAATATTGGGATAAACTACAAAAGTTTGTGGACGAAATTAAAAATCAAATGAAAAATTTCTTGAAATGGGCAGTTCAAAATCATTTACCTTGATAGAAGCTGTTTTCTTTTCTATAACTTTAGATTTGTTGACCACATAAGAACGATGAATTCTACAAAATATATCAGTGTCTAATTCTTTACATAAAGAATCTAATGTATTTCTGACGGTAATAATTTTATCAATAAGTTGGATGTCTACATAATTTTTGTCGCTTTTCAGAAATAGAATGTCTTCGAAGTTTATTTTAATTTCGTCAAATCCATTTTTAACTACAATAAAATGTATTTTATTTTTACTATTTGCCAATTCGATAGCGGCAATCAAATCAATTTCTTTTATAGGTTTTGTTAGATAGGAAACGGGATTCACTTCAAAAGCTTTTAACATGGTTGCTTTTTCTATTTGACCTGTAATAAAAATGATTTGTTCTTTTTTTACATGTTCTTTAGCCCAATCTATACCCGCATTTTTTTCATGAAGATTAATGTCTAATAAAATAATTTCTGGTTTAAAAACAGTTACTTTTTCTGATGCATCTCCCACTTTATGTGCCATTTCAATTTCATTAAAATCATTGTCGTTTAACATGTTTTTGATGTGATTGGCAATCAAAATTTGATCTTCTATGATTAAAATTTTTGGCATTAGATTTCAGTTTTTTTTGTGAATGTAATTGAAAAACCAGTGTCAGTATTAAGAATTGGGTTTACATTTAATTGTTGACTAAGTTGCAAAACTAAAACGGGATGAATTTCTTTTCCAATACCAAATTCTCCATTATCTTGATATTTGAATTCAATTTCCTTATTTGCATCATCCCAATTTATTTGTAAATGTATGTGTTTCTCTTGAAGGTTGTTAAAAGCATGTTTAACCGAATTAATAATTAATTCAGTAACTAACAATCCCAAATACATCGCCTCATCGGGATGAATGTTTATGATATCTAAATCAAAATGTATAGAAATGTTTTTCTCTTTGATTATCGTATTAAAATTATTTTTTAGTTCTAAGATGTAATTTTTTAATTCAACTTTATCTTTGTTTTTTGTTTGGTATAAATGTCTGTGTAAGGAGGCAATCGTTTCTACTTTAGAAAGTAATCTTTCAAATTCTATTTTATTTGATTCGTTGTTTTTCTTTCGTAAAGTATCCGTAATTAATATTGAAATCAACTGTAAATTATTGTTTACCCTATGATTGGTTTCGCTAATTAAAAATTCATTTTCTTTGGCGTAACTTTCTAATTGGTTGTTAATGATTTTTATTTTTTTGACGTGATAGACTAAAAAAAGAAAGCCACTCACAAAAAAGACAACTACTATTAAAATTAAGATTTGACTTTTCTTTATTTCATTTATGGTTTGTTTAGAAATTGTTTTGTTTTTTTTCTGAGCGAACAAATCATCTGAATCCGAAATTAATTGAATAGAATTCGACGAAAAATTTGACTGGTTTGTACTTAAAACTACATTTTTAGTTGTTAATGAACATGTATATATCCCAATTAAAATAACTTTTATAAACCAATTCATAGCAATAAAATTATTTTTGAGATCGGAAAGAGAGAAATTCCTTCAAAATAAAAATTTGAAAGATAAAAAAGAACAAAACATTAAAAATCCAAATATCTATGTAAGGCTCTTTGCATAAAACCAATTCTAAATTCCCTGATGAGAAAATGGTAATACTACAAGCTAAATATAAAACTAAGCCAATTGAAAAGTTAAAATAATGGTGCTCTCGAGATAAATTAGAAAAAATATAATACAACGCATAGCTTATTAATATTACTGAAATTGATATAATTTCATAGATATTAAATTCCCAAAATGAACTAGGATTAGATGCATATATTCCTGCTAAAAGTAATGTTTGAAGAACCAAAATTAGCAAGATGATTTTTTTTAGTATTTGATTTTGAATCAAATTTTTAAAAAGTAAAGAAATAAAAACAAGTTGAAAATAGAAGTAGAAATGAGAAATAAAAAAATTATTACCAAATGATAGAAAACCTATAACATGACAAGTAATTTCTACGATACAAAGTGAAAAAAGATACCATAAAAAAGTTTTATTAACTTTTTGTTTTACTTTTTTTGATAAAAAAAATAAAATAGTATTGGTTATGAGAAAAAATAAACCGATTAAGCTTAAAGAAAATATTATGATATCATTCATAAAATTGTGTTTAAATGAGATAATATGTTAAAGGAACGTCAGAATCTCATCTTAGTCCTTTTATTTGATAGGGTTAAAAATAATTTTTTTTTATGAAATGGATTACTTATTTTGAATTTAAAATCGCTAAAAAGTCGTCTCTGTCAATTTCTACACAGCCTAAACTATGTAAAT
>CAZULO010000187.1:0-5887 GCA_964621245.1 uncultured Flavobacterium sp. | reverse complement strand
CTTTGCTTACTTTGAACTGTTGCCCTGCTATCTCTACGATTGCGTACATAACAATATGTTTAGATTATTATTTTTTCAGTTTGCAAATATACAACTATTTATGAATCAAACAACATATGTTTCTTTTTTTATTGGTTTCAATCTAGTATTTGATTTTTTTTCTCACTATATGTAACGTTTCTTAATTTTAACCTACTAATAAATTACATTTATTATCAGAAAAATTAATTATGAAAAAAACGTTAATGGCTTTAGGAACAATGGCAATGTTGGGAAGTACAGCAAATGCTCAAAAAGTTGCATTTGAAGAATTCGATTTAGACAACGGATTACATGTTGTTTTACATCAAGATAATTCTGCACCTGTAATTATTACATCGGTAATGTATCATGTAGGAGCTAAAGATGAACAACCAAATCGTACCGGTTTTGCTCATTTTTTCGAACATTTATTGTTTGAAGGAACAAAAAATATTCAACGAGGAGAATGGTTTAAAATTGTTACAGCCAATGGCGGACAAAATAATGCAAATACTTCTGATGATAGAACTTATTATTACGAAGTATTTCCTTCAAATAACCTTGAATTAGCTATTTGGATGGAATCAGAAAGACTCTTGCATCCAGTAATTAATCAAATTGGGGTGGATACTCAAAATGAAGTGGTAAAAGAAGAAAAACGTTTGCGAATTGATAACCAACCTTATGGGAATATCTTTAAAGTGATCAAACAAAATTTATTTAAAAATCACCCTTACCGCTGGACAACTATTGGTGAAATGGAACATTTAGATGCTGCTACTTTAGAAGAATTTCAGGCATTTAATAAAAAATTCTATGTGCCAAATAATGCTGTTTTAGTAGTTGCGGGTCAGTTTGATAACGCACAAGCTAAAGATTGGATTAAAAAGTATTTTGGTGCTATTCCAAAGGGAGCTCCTGTGCAAAGACAAAAATTTGAAGAAGCCCCAATCACTACTACAATTAATGCTACTTGGGAAGATCCAAATGTGCAGTTACCAATGACATTGGCAGCCTATAGAACACCTTCTATGAAAACAAAAGATGCTCGTGTTTTGGATATGATTTCTACCTATTTATCTGATGGTAAAAGTTCTAAATTGTACAAAAAAATGGTTGATGATAAAAAAGTGGCTTTACAAGTTGGCGCTTTCAATAATTCACAAGAAGATTACGGTCAATACATTATTTATAGTTTACCTCTAGGGGATGTTTCTTCAGAAAATTTATTAAAAGAAATTGATGAAGAGATTTTGAATATGCAAAACAACTTAATTTCTGAAACTGATTTTCAAAAATTACAAAACAAATTTGAAAATAATTATGTAAATTCTAATTCTACTGTAGAAGGTATTGCAGAAAATTTAGCTTCTTACTATTTATTATATGGTGATATTAATTTAGTAAATACTGAAATTGAAATTTACCGTTCTATTACCAGAGAAGATATTAAAGAAGTGACCAAAAAATATTTAAATCCAAACCAACGTTTGATTTTAAATTATGGTCCTGCAAAAGAAAAAACAGCTAAATAATTTTGAAGAAAAGATGAAAAAATATTTATATATAGCAGCCAGTTTATTCCTTATAATAACTATGCAAGCACAAGACAGACCTATGCCGAAACAAGGGCCGGCACCAAGTATCAATATAAAAAAACCAGTAACTTTTGTTTTAGAAAATGGATTGAAAGTACTAGTTGTTGAAAATAATAAATTACCAAGAGTTTCTTTTAACTTAACTTTAGATAATGCGCCTTTTGCTGAAGGAAACAAAAAAGGAGTGACCGATTTGTTAAGTGCAATGATTGGTAACGCAACGCAATCTATTTCTAAAGAAAAGTTTAATGAAGAAATTGATTTCTTAGGTGCCACATTTAATTTTTATGATTCTGGTGCTGCTGCAAGCGGTTTGTCAAGATATTCGGCAAGAATTTTAGAATTAATGGCTGATGGAGCTTTACATCCTTTATTTACTCAAGCTGATTTTGATGCCGAAAGAACTAAGTTAATCGAAGGTTTAAAATCAGATGAAAAAAGTGCTTCTGCCATTTCTGAAAGAGTGCAAAACGTTCTTACTTTCGGAAAAGAACATTATAAAGGAGAATTCACTTCTGAAGAAACATTAAAAAATGTAACCTTACAAGATGTGATCAATCATTACAATACGTATTTTGTTCCAGGTAATGCTTATTTAGTGGTTATTGGTGATGTGAAAACCAAAGACGTGAAGAAGAAAGTGGAACAATTATTTGGTGCCGATGTTTGGAAAAAAGCTACGGCTCCAAATTTAACCTATAACGATCCAAAAGATTTGCAATATTCTCAAATTAATTTTGTAGATGTGCCCAATGCAGTACAGTCGGAAATTGCTTTGATCAATTTGTCAAAATTAAAAATGAATGATAAAGACTATTTTGCGGCTATTTTAGCAAACCAAGTTCTTGGTGGTGGTGGCGAAGGTCGTTTGTTTTTAAATTTAAGAGAAAAACATGGTTGGACGTATGGTTCTTATTCGAATTTAGGAGCTGGAAAATATATTTCTAAATTTTCATCTACTGCTTCGGTTCGAAATGCGGTAACAGATAGTGCTGTAGTTGAAATTTTTAATGAATTGAAGAAAATTAGAACCGAATTAGTATCTGCTGAAGATTTAAAAAATGCAAAAGCTAAGTATATCGGAAACTTTGTGATGCAAATTGAAAAACCAGCTACAATTGCTCGTTATGCTTTAAATATTGCCACGTTAGGTTTAACGGAAGATTTTTATGAAAATTATGTAAAAAACATCAATGCAGTTACAGCTGAAGATATCAAAAATGCAGCAAATAAATATTTCTTAGCTGATAACACTAGGGTAGTAGTTGTGGGGAAAGCGGCTGATGTTTTGCCAGGTTTAGAAGCCTTAAGTAAGAAAGAAAAAATGCCAATTTTCTATTTTGATAAATATGGGAATAAAGCAGAAAAACCTGTTGTAAAAAAAGAAATTCCTGCAGGGGTTACAGCTCAATCAGTATTAAAAAAACACCTTGATTTAATTGGTGGCGAGAAAGCTTTAAATCAAATTAAAACAATGCTTATCACTTATAAAGGTACTATTCAGGGTCAAGAATTGGTTATGGTAACTAAGTCTTCAAATAAAAACATGAATAGTACTGTAATTACAGGTATGGGAATGACTTTTGTTAAAAACATAGTTGGAAAAGACTTTGCCTATGCAGAATATCAAGGTAAAAGAACAGAAGTAAAAGGCGACGAATATTTACAAATGAAAAAAGAGTCTATTCCGTTTCAAGAATTAGCAATGTTACAGGATAAGAATGTTGTATTAACAGGAATCGAAAAAATTAACGAAAAAGAAGCTTATGTATTAGTTTACGGGAAATCTAAATACTATTACGATGTGGCTACGGGTTATAGAATTGCTGTAGAAATGCCGGGTGAAGGTGGTAAGCCATCATCAGTTGTTGCCTATAATGATTATAAAGAGTTTAAAGGAATTAAATATCCTTATTTAATGTCTATTAATGCTGGTTTCCCTTTAGAATTTAGTGCTTTTGAAGTGAAAATAAACGAAGGTGTAACAGATAAAGATTTCGAATAAATTTTAGCTTTACAAATAAAAAAGGATGGCTTTTGCCATCCTTTTTTATGTTATTTACTTTCTATTCGTGATATAAACCCCAAATAAAATAATTACAGTTCCTAAAACTTGCATTGTTGTTACGCCTTCGTTGAAAATTATACTCCAAATGGTGGCTACAATTGGTATTAAGTAAGTTACGTTAGAAGCGAAAATAGGGGAAGACATCTGTATTAATTTGTAGAAAAAGATATTAGCTAATCCTGTACCAATAATTCCTAAAATCGCCACATAAATAAGTGGATGAATATTGTCTGTAAAACTAGACCTTTCAGAAAATTGATAAATGGCTTGAAAATCAAATCCGTTATAAAGTAATATGCCTAAAGCGGGAAGTAGTAAAAACGCAAAATTCCCCAACGTAATAGCTAAAGGCGAAACATCGGATAAATACTTTTTTACCAAATTTATATTAGCGGCATAACACCAACTCGCCACAAGTACTAAAAGCGCAAACCAATAATTTTTAGATGGATTTCCAGTTGCGCCAGCATAAACTAAAACCAAGCATCCTACTATGCCAATTAATAGTCCTAAAATTTGTTTTCGACTAAAAGTTAATCCAAAAAATAGACTTCCAATAATTAAGGTGTTTAAAGGGGTAAATGAATTAAGAGTGGAACTTATGGAGCTACTAATTTCAGTTTGTGCGATCGCAAAAAGAAAAATAGGGAAAAAATTACCTAGTAATCCAGCTAAAATGATGTATTTTATTTTGGTTGAATTTATTTTAAACAGTTCTTTTCCGAAGAAGATGCCTAAAAAAAGGGATGTGAATAGAATTCGGTATGCGCCCAATTGATAGGCATTCAAACCGCCATCTAATCCTTTTTTCATCAGTATGAATGAACTTCCCCAAACTACTGCTAAAAGAAGTAAAATGAACCATTTTGAATTTTTGTTTTCCATTGTTTGTTTAATTTATTTAAGAAATATAATTTCTACCTTTCCTTTGGAGAGGTTTGGTGTGAGGCCAAAAAAATAAGGCTGTCAAAAAAATTGACAGCCTTAAAGGTATACTTATTTTATGAATATTATCCTAAAGCAGCTCTTTTGAAACCTGTAACAGTTAAATCTGCATTTACAGATTTGATGTAAGCAGCAACACTCATTGAGCTATCTTTGATATAATCTTGGTTTACTAAAGTGTTATCTTTGAAGAAACGTCCTAATTTACCTTTTGCAATATTATCTAACATAGCTTCTGGTTTTCCTTCAGCACGTAATTGATCTTTCGCGATTTCAATTTCTTTTTCAATCACAGATGCATCAACACCAGACTCATCTAAAGCGATTGGCGCCATTGCAGCAGCTTGCATGGCAACGTTTCTAGCAGCTTCAGCACCACCTTCAACATTTGCAGATAAAGCTACTAAAGTAGCGATACCATTTCCTGCGTGAATGTAAGAATTAACAAAAGCACCTTCTAATCTTTCGAAAGAACCGATTTCGATTTTTTCTCCAATTACACCAGTTTGCTCAATTAATTTTTCAGCAACAGTAATTCCACCGAAATCAGCAGCTAAGAAAGCCTCTTTATCAGTAAAGTTTAAAGCTAAGTTTGCGAAATCATTGGCTAATTTTACGAAACCTTCGTTTTTACCTACGAAATCAGTTTCGCAATTTAAAGAAATAACAACACCAGCAGTATTATCACCATTAACAACAGCAATAACAGCACCTTCTGTAGATTCTCTATCAGAACGGTTAGCAGCAACTTTTTGACCTTTTTTTCTTAAAATTTCAATGGCTAATTCAAAATTACCTTCAGCTTCAACTAAAGCTTTTTTGCAATCCATCATACCAGCACCAGTTGTAGTTCTTAATTTGTTAACTTCAGCAGCAGTTATATTTGACATTTTATTATATTTTAAATTATTAGTGTAAAAAAAGAAATTCCAATCGTAAAAATCCAAATTCCAGTTTTATATAATTTATAACAAATAGTTATTAAATTAATTTGGAATTTGGAATTTTACTTTCGGAATTTATAGTAATTATGCTTCAGAAGAAGTCTCTTCAGCTTCAGCTACTGGAGCTTCAGTTGTAGATTCTGTAGTTTCTTCTTTGTCTGATTTTCTTTCAGATAAACCTTCTGTGATAGAAGTAGTTACTAAAGATAAAATTTTATCGATTGATTTAGAAGCATCATCGTTAGCTGGAATAACGTACTCAACCAAACGAGGGTCAGAGTTTGTATCAACCATTGCGAATACTGGAATGT
>CAZULO010000186.1:0-5889 GCA_964621245.1 uncultured Flavobacterium sp. | reverse complement strand
AACGATTCAATCCACGAACGTGTGCGCCATACGAACCTGCTTCTCTACGGAAACAAGGTGTATAACCAGTACATAAAATGGGTAATTCATTTTCTGAAACTAAATCGTCTCTAAAAATATTCGTTACAGGCACTTCGGCAGTTGGAATTAAATATAAATTATCAGTAGCATCGTGGTACATTTGTCCGTCTTTGTCTGGCAATTGTCCGGTTCCATAAGCAGAAGCTTCATTTACTAAATGCGGTACTTGGTATTCTTTATACCCTGCATCCGTATTCTTATCTAAAAAATAAGAAATTAAAGCGCGTTGTAATTTGGCTCCTTTTCCTTTATAAACAGGAAAACCTGCACCAGCAATTTTAACTCCTAATTCGAAATCAATAATATCATATTTTTTAGCTAATTCCCAATGTGGTAAAGCGTTTTCGTGTAGCGTTGGAACCTCACCTGCTTCAAATACAGTTTCATTTTCTTCTGGTGTTTTTCCAAAAGGAACAATCTCCGCTGGTAAATTTGGTAATTTATATAATTCGTCTTGCAATTGGTTGGCAATCGCATGTAAAGTATCACTTAATGTTTTAGAGTTTTCTCTAATTTGAGTGGTTTTTTCTTTTAAGATTTCGGCTTTAGCTTTTTCGCCTTTTTTCATCAATTCCCCAATGTCCTTGGATATTTTATTAGATTCGGCTAAAAGATTGTCTAATTCTACTTGTGTATTTCTACGTTTTTCGTCTAATTCCACAACTAGCCCTACAATAGTAGCAGCTTCGAAGTTCTTTTTCGCTAAACGCGTAATTACTTCTTCTTTGTTTTCTCTAATAAAATGTACTTGTAACATGGTTCTTTAATTTTGAAAAGCAAATGTAAGGAATTGTAAAATATTTTAAAGAATAGATCGCATACAATTGTTAAATTAAGAAGGAATGACTTTTACAATTACTTAAAATTAAAAATTTTTGTGTATTTTCGTGTTTTAATTTAAAAATAATGAAAAATAGTATCCAATTCTTTTTTATTTTATTAACTTCTTTTTGTTTTTCGCAATCTAATGATGTGGATTTTAATAGAATGGTAGAATCGGAAATGAAAGCCGCTTCTTCCACTTTAAATATTCAAGCAAATCCAAACACACAAAATTACGATATTACTTATCATGAATTAAGATTCTCTGTAAATCCAAACAATACAACCGCTTCTATTAGTGGTATGGTTAAAACTACGTTTACGGCGTTGTCTAATATGAATAGTATTACTTTTGACATGGCTACTGAGTTGGTTGTTAGTAGTGTTACGATGAATAGTACCAATTTAACTTTTTCACAAAGTAATTACGAACTAAACATTAATTTTCCTTCTACAATTACAAGTGGTACAAGTACTTCTGTAAATATCACCTATGCTGGAATTCCACCAACAACAGAAGGAGCATTTACTAGAACTACACATAATAACACTCCAGTAATATATACTCTTTCAGAACCTTTTGGGGCGAGAGATTGGTGGCCGTGTAAGCAAGATTTAAATGATAAAATAAATAGTTTTGACATATACATTACTGCACCTTCTATTTACACTAGTGTTTCTAATGGAATACAACAAAGTAGAATCGTTTCTGGTGCCAATGCCACGACACATTTCAAACACTTGTATCCAATTCCGGCGTATTTAATTGTATTGAATGTTACTAATTATGAAATTTATAATCAACAAGCTGGTTTAGGGACTTTGGCTAGCCCATACTTTCCAATAATAAATTACTTGTATCCAGAAACCAATACAGTTGCTACGCAAACCCAATTAGCAGTTACGCCAACTATCATGAATCTTTTTGAAAGTTTGTTAGAGCCTTATCCGTTTCGAAATGAAAAATATGGACATGTTCAGTTTGGTTTTGGCGGAGGCATGGAACATACTACGGTTTCTTCCATGGGAAGTTTTGGAAGAGATTTAATTGCACATGAATTGGCACACCAATGGTTTGGGGATAAAATCACTTGTGGAACTTGGAAAGATATTTGGCTAAACGAAGGCTTAACAGAATATATGTCGGGTTTAGTTAGAGAAAATTTAGATGGAGTTGCTTCTTTTGTAAGTTGGAAAGAAGCCAAAATAAATAACATTACATCCTTTACGACAGGAGGTACTTATTTAACGGATATAGAGGCCACAAATGTAAATCGTATATTTTCCAATCGCTTAACTTATAACAAAGGATCGATGATTACTCATATGTTACGTTGGAAAATGGGTGATGCAAAGTTTTTTCAAGCTTTAAAAAGTTATTTAGCGGATCCAGCTTTAGCCTATGGATATGCAATTACTGCTAATTTTAAATCACATGTTGAAGCGGCTTATGGTGCTGATCTAACAGAGTTTTTTAATGATTGGTTGTTCAATCAAGGATATCCTACTTATGATGTTACAGCACAAAATTGGGGTGCTGGCCAAGCTAAAATCACTATTAATCAAACGCAATCCCATCCAAGTGTGTCTTTTTTTGAAATGCCTGTTGAAGTCAGGTTAACTGGAAGTTCTGGACAAATTTATGATGTAGTTTTGAATAATGTAAGCAATGGAGAAGTTTTCATTGTTTCGGTTCCTTTTGTAGTAACGGATGTTATTTTTGATCCGAATAAACATATCGTATCGCGTAACAATTCGCAAACGTTAGGAAATGAATCATTTGATGCTAACCAAGCGATTTCTGTTTATCCAGTTCCTGTTGAAAATGAATTAAAGCTACAGTTTCCAAGTGATTTTATTTTGTACAAAGCGGAAGTGTATAATAGTTTAGGGCAATTAACAGCGACGTCTTCTTCTTCTACAATTGATACTTCATCACTAGTATCAGGTGTGCATTTCTTGAAAATAGAAACCTCTGCAGGAATCTTTCATAAAAATTTCATAAAAAAATAACCTAACCCAAAAATAATATCAAAAAGTAAGGCGAAAACCTTACTTTTGCTTTTTAAAAACAAATCAAAAAATAACATGATTCAAGTCGCACAAATACTATTTATTTTGTCTGTTTTAGTAATTCTTCATGAATTCGGACACTATTTAACTGCCAAAATGTTCAAAATGCGTGTAGAGAAATTCTACTTATTTATGGATGTCGGTTTCTCTTTAATCAAAAAGAAAATTGGAGAAACAGAGTGGGGAATAGGTTGGTTACCATTAGGAGGTTATGTTAAAATCTCTGGTATGATTGATGAAAGTATGGACGCCGATCAATTAAAACAAGAACCACAGCCTTGGGAATTTCGTTCGAAGCCAGCTTGGCAACGTTTAATTGTAATGTTAGGTGGAATTATTGTGAATATTTTATTAGCGATTTTCATTTATACCTTATCGTTTACGACAACAGGTCAGAAAACAGTTTCAACGGATAAAATACAACAAAACGGCTTAGCTTTTGGAACAGTAGGGCATAAGGTTGGATTTAAAACTGGTGATAAAATTTTATCAATCGACGGAAAAGAATACAAGGATTTCAAATTCGTTTCTATGTCTGTATTGTTTGGCGATGTGGTTAAAATTGATAGAAACGGAAAAGAACTTGAAATTAAATTAACCGACGAGCAAAAAGGTGAAATTATTAAAAAAGAAGGAAAAGGTTTTGCAGGTGCAAGATTCGCCGCTTCTAATTTTTATATCGATTCTATTGGAGCTAATGCTAATGGAATTCTTCGTTTTGATGAAATTATCGGGGTAAATAACAAGAAGATTGCTTTTATTGACGAGTTTTTAGAAGTTACGAGAAATAAGAATTTAGATTCACTTGCACTACTTTTAAAAAGAGGAGATACTGAGATCCTTGTTAAAACTAAAATAGATTCTACTGGTAAAAAAGGCTTGTCGCTAGAAAGTTTAAAATTAGCTGAAAATTTTAAGCTAAAGGACGCTGTGGTAGATGTGATTGTAGATAAATCGGAAGCAATGAAATCTGGTATTGAACTTGATGATAAAATTATTGAAGTAAATTCGGTTCCAGTTCTGGATAATAAAGCTTTTAAAAAACAATTATCACTTGTACCAGCAAATGGATCAGTTCAACTAAAAATCGAAAGAGATGGAAAAATCTTAATGATTCCATCAAAAGTTAATGCTAAAGGTAAAATTGGTATTTCTTTAAAAGATACGAAGGAAAGCGAATTTGTTACTCGAAATAAAATGTCTTTTGGTCAAGCCTTACCTGAAGCTTGTTCGCTAACTTGGGATATGTTTAAATATAATATCAACTCTTTCAAATTAATATTAAAACCAAAAACAGGAGCATATACGCAGGTTAAAAGTCCTATTGGAATTGCACGACAGTTGCCAGATACTTGGGATTGGGAATTTATATGGAATTTCACAGCCTTATTTTCAATTGGTTTAGCCTTTATGAATTTATTGCCAATTCCTGGTTTAGATGGTGGACATGCTTTGTTTACGATTGTAGAAATGGTTACAGGAAAGAAATTATCAGATAAAGCAGCTGGTTATGTACAAACTGGAGGTATGATTATACTACTTTCCTTAATGGCATTAACCTTTGGGAAAGACATTTACCAACTGATTTTAGATAAATTGATAAATTAATTAAAAAAAATGCTAAAATATTTTTGCTAAAATAAAAATTCAATTATATTTGCACTCGCTAAAAGAAACAAGCAACTTCCTTCTTAGCTCAGTTGGTTAGAGCATCTGACTGTTAATCAGAGGGTCCTTGGTTCGAGCCCAAGAGAGGGAGCAAAACTTTTAGCGAAAACATAGGTAACCTATAAGGTTATTCCTTCTTAGCTCAGTTGGTTAGAGCATCTGACTGTTAATCAGAGGGTCCTTGGTTCGAGCCCAAGAGAGGGAGCGAAAAGTTCAACAGCAATGTTGGACTTTTTTTGTTTACAATAGTTTTTTCTAATGATAGAAAGGTTTAGAGTACAAAACTTATACTTATTTTCTATAGAAGTGGATGTGAAATTTCATATAAGAGTATCGAGTTTATGAAGGTAATCCTAGATATGATGTTATTTATGCTTCAATGAATGAAGTCTTGATGACTAAATGGTAGTAAAGTAATACTGACTAATAGAAACATGTCTTTTTATCATAAAAAATACTTTAGAGGTACTTATGTGTATGTAATTTTTTTGACTAATTTTATGAATGTGTAATAAATATATATTAGTTGGCGTTAATTTTGCCGGAAAAGGAAGAATTCAATAACTCAATGCAACAAATGATAAAATCTCAATTTTCTTTTAGAACATATATTTTTGTTGCTTTTACAATTACAACATTCCTTTTGCCAATTTATCTTTTTATAAATAGAGTTGAAGCGTTTGGAGAAAACTATAATTTGAAATTTATATTTGTTTCTTCACTTATGCTATTAGCTTGTTTTTGGCTTATTTTGGGAACGTTTCGAAGAGTACTTTGGCTAAAAATAAATGAAGAGGAAATCATATTCAAAAACATTTTGCTTTCTGAAAAAAAAATTGCACTTAAAGACTTTGATGGTTTTGAAACTACAATAGAAACTTCAAGAGGTGGAAGTTACGAAGTTTTATATTTGATGAAAAACAAGAAAAGTTTGGTTCATATTTCTGAATTTCAAATAGCCAATTATAAAGAATTGAAAAACCATATTGAAACAAAATTGAAAAATTTAGGGCTAATTCCTTTCAGTTTATTTACTGACTGGAAAAGGTACAAATAAAAACTACCGCCAACACACGCTACAAGCAATTTGGGCATTAGGCTTAATGAAAAGTTAGTTTTGTATTTGGGATGATTTGGCAAATCCGAAAATAGGGCTTAATTTAGTCCCAAACTGCTTGTAGCGCGGGAACGTTATGAAAAAGTTTCTCTTATTTCTAACGTTTGTAATCACATCATTTACTTATG
>CAZULO010000185.1:0-5890 GCA_964621245.1 uncultured Flavobacterium sp. | reverse complement strand
CTAGAATCCCGCCAATGCCCTTCATTCACCCCACGTACATCATCGCCGTATTGGTGGCCATTGCCGTCCATGAATGGGCCCATGCCTATGCAGCGCACCGTTTGGGCGACGATACGGCGAAATGGGAAGGGAGACTCACGGTCAATCCACTTGCGCACATCGACCCCCTCGGCGCGTTACTGTTTTTGACGGTGGGGTTCGGATGGGCGAAGCCCGTGCCGGTGAATCCGTTGCAGCTCAAACATCCGAAGCGCGACATGGCGATCATCGCGCTCGCCGGACCGATCAGCAACCTTGTGTTGGCATTTGTTTCCTATGCCCTGCTGGCCCTGGCGTACGGCGACCATCCCGCGGCGTTCGGCGACGTCATCGACGGCCTTCTCGGCGAGCAGTCGGTGGGGGAGAAGATGGTCGAGCTCATTTTACTGTCGAGCGTGATGGTGAACCTTGGCCTTATGGCGTTCAACCTGCTGCCCATTCCGCCCCTCGACGGCAGTAACATCCTTCGTATGTTCATCCCGTGGCGCATGGAAGCGCGGTATATGGAATGGATGCAGAAGGCACCGATGATCCTGCTGGGCATCATCATTGTTGAGTCGTTCACCAACATTCGCATTCTCTCGGGGTTCGTGTCCGCAATCGTGCGGGGGGTGTTAGCGTTGTTCGGGACGGTGTTCTAATGCGATTGTGCGGGCGGACCCGGTGTTATCGATGAATTCGAGGGAGTAGCCTTTGTCATGTTTCACGGCGCGCAGATTCTTGGCCGCGTTCATGTCGATGCCAAGATTTCTTGCGAAATGCACTGCCAATGCTGCGTTGGGCAGCTCATCCAGACGGGGCCTAAAGACGGCATACTGCAGGGCGTTTCGGGTGATTTGCTGTTGGCGTGCATCGAGTACGCCGCTCTTTCCTGTCACAAGTACGGCGGCGGGTTCGGGATTTCCGTTTTCATAGACGAGCATCGTGTTCGCATTCACCGCATTCACATCTATCGGTTTATCCGCTCCGACGAGTGCTTGCAACTCTGCAAGAAGGCGCTGCGCGCCTACGGGGTCGGCTTGTTTCAGCGCGGGCAGCTGCAACGCATTGCTGAGCAGCCCCCTGCGGGTTTCGGCGCCGTCGATGTCTTGCAGCCGTCGCAGTTCTTCAAACGGCCGGTCGATGCCGCCCAGGGGCGCTCGCAAGACTTGGAGCAGGTCTCCTTCCCATGCGCCGCTTTGGAGAACGTCTTTTGAAATGGTGCCACGCACTTTTCCCTCTACGGTGAGAGTGAGTCCGGCTGTTCCGTATTCCAGGCGTGGGGACATATGTCGCAGTGCACTGAGGCCTTTGACCGCGCTTTGGAAGCGGGGCGCGTCGAGCGCGCTCCGTACGGAAAGCAGCTCCGTGGGTACGGGGACTGCAAAGAGGAGTTCAGGATGCGCAGGGATGTTCATCTGTTCGATGGCCGCACGGGTGTTGTTGCGGATGGCCGCCTGCGGTTCCTCAAGTGGCCTGATGTCTGCGGGCGGCGGCTGATTGGCGGGTTGTTCCATAGGGTTCATATTACTGGAGAACGTGTTGGCATGTACCCGTGCAATTTGACGTTGCGGTACAGGTGACAAACGATTCCAGGCTCGTGTTGCAGGCGCTGAAAACGTAGGTGCCACCCATAGCATTACAGGAAGCTTCCATTGCCGTTTTGGCCTGTCCTTCTGCGCCGTCTACGGCATCTTGGCAACTGAGCAGCGCCCAGTCACTTCCCGTTTCCGCCAAAGGCACATCCGCATATTGGCAGGCGGCACTCCTCCATTCGCCGTTGATGCGCTTTGCGCAGCAGAACTGTTGCGCATCGCATTTGCCGTCATCGTTGGCGCTGCAATCGTCGGGATCCCCGCCGGGGAAACAGAACGCTCCGGATGTCTGACATTTGGCGCATGTGCGTTCACGGATGGTTGCCGTGACTTCATAGGTCACCTTGGACTGCGTGCAGACGTCGCTGTTGTGGATGTTTTGATGGCCTCCGATTTCTAGGGTCTCACCCGGTTTTAAATGTACTTGGAGGTACTGCATCCAGAGGTCGACGTTGGCCTTGTCCCCGAACGACGAACATCCCTCGTCGTAGCAGACGGCATTACTGAAGCTGCCGCCGCACTTTTTGACGCAACCCAGAATTTCTTGGGAAAACCTTGCGCAGCCGCTCGTATTGGAATGCGCGTTGCGATCAATGCGCAGGTCCGTACAGCCGTTGAGTCCGGCAGGCTCCGGACTTCCGGCTGTCAGCAGGTGCCTGTCCGCTTCTTTGGCATCTGTTTGCTGTTTCAACCATTCTTCGCAATCCACTTTAAACCGATTTTTACATGCTCCGTCATGCACTGCACAGTCGTTGATCCAGAAGTCCATGCCTTCGTCGTTGTCATACGTTGCGCCACATCCCATGTCGGCAGGGTAATCGGTTTTCCCGTCACCGTCGTTGTCGGTGCCATCCTGGCATGCCGATCCTGCACAGGCATTCACGGGCTTGCCGGTACAGGCCGCCTGATGTTCATTTTCTTCGTAATAGCAGACCGCACAGACGCGGACGTTTTTGCATTCATGGGAGCATTCGTCGCCGTTCTCGGTATTGCCATCATCACATTCCTCATCGTCGTCCGTTCCCGGCATGCCGTCGAGACCGTTAGGTTCTTTCGTGCCGTTTCCGCAGGACTCTTCCATGCACGAGGCGTTGCACCCATCGCCGTCCGTTGTGTTGCTGTCGTCACACTCTTCGCCCAGTGCGCCGTTCACTTTACCGTCACCGCATACAGGTGCCGTGCAATCGGCATTGCAGTAGGGCGTGTCCTCACCCCATTCGTCGCATTCTTCTCCGTAGTCCGTGACACCGTCTCCGCAGTAGGCGTTCTTGCAATTGGTGCGACACGCGTCGGGCTCAGTGTCCGAGTTCACAAACACGCCGTCGTCACATTCTTCACCCGTATGCCGCTCCCCGTCGCCGCACCACGGTTTCATACAGGAGTTGTTGCATTCCAAAGAAGGGTTGCCGTTGCCGAACGGGTCACCCGCGTTGGGAGGGTCACACTCTTCGCCGCCATCAACCACATTGTCACCGCAGCGGTGATAGGAACAGTCGGTGCGGCACGCGTCGGCAACGGTGTCGCTGTTGTTGACGCCGTCATCGCAACTTTCATCGCTGTCCTTCACGCCATCGCCGCAGGAGTCCTTCGTGCAGTTGCAGCGGCAGGCGTCGGCAGCGGTATCGGAACAGAACGGTCCAGCATCGCATTCTTCACCGGCATCTTCCGTGCCATTGCCGCAGAGCTGAATTTTGCAGGAGTTGTCGCAGCCGTCGGTTTCGACCTGGTTGCCATCATCACACTCTTCGTCACCTTCCTTTTTTGTATCTCCGCAAACGGGCACGGTGCACGAAACGGTGCATGTTGCCGAACCGTTGTTTTTGCCTTCATCGCAGGCTTCTCCGGTGTCCTGTGTTCCGTCACCGCAGGAAGGTTTCTTGCACGTGGAACGGCAATAATCTGCTACGGAGTCCAGTTTGATGAAGTCGTCACATTCTTCACCCGTATCGACGACGAGGTCTCCGCAATATGCAGCCTTACAGTCCGTACGGCATGCGTCCACATTCGTGTCGGAATTCGACGCCCCCGTATCGCATTCCTCTCCAGTATCCTGCACGGCATCTCCGCAGCTGCTTTGCGTGCAGTTCGTTCTGCAGGCATCGGGCGTCGTATCGGAGTTGTTCGCGCCGTCATCGCACTCCTCGCCGGCATTAATGGAGCCGTTGCCACATAGGTTTTCTTTGACGCATGCAATGCTGCAGCCGTCATTGTTCACCTGATTGCCGTCATCGCACTCCTCTCCGGGGTCCGGGGTGCCGTTGCCGCACAACTTGCACCAGTCGGTGTTGAACGTGCAGTCGTCCTTGCAAAACAGGGGCCCGTCTTCCAGCCCGAGGGCTGTGCAGGTCTTTCCGGCGAGGTCGTGGTCATCGCAGGCTTCGCCGTTGTTGGCAATGCCGTCCCCGCAGTATTCCGTCTTGCAGGCCGCAGTACAGCCGTCGCCGTCCGCCTGGTTCGCATCATCACATTCTTCCGTGCCACGGTTGTTCACCGTGCCGTCCCCGCAGTATTCCGAGACACAGCTCATGCTGCATCCGTCTCCATCGGCAAGGTTGCCGTCATCACACTCCTCGGTTCCGTTGTTGTTTTGTGTGCCGTCCCCGCAGCGTTCAATGACACAGGTTGCAGTGCATCCGTCCCCGTCTGCCGTATTTCCGTCATCGCATGCTTCCGTATTCCCGTTGTTGGTTACGCCGTCGCCACAGTATTCCGTTTTGCAGGCCGTCGTGCACCCGTCGCCGTCAGTGCCGTTGCCGTCATCGCACTCTTCGAGGCCGCCGTTGTTGACCTTTCCGTCGCCGCAAGATTCTGTCTGACAACTCGCATCACAGCCGTCGCCGTCGTTTGTATTGCCATCATCACATGCTTCGACGCCAGTATTGTTCTGTAATCCATCGCCGCACACTTCCGCGACGCAAAGAGAGGTACAGCCGTCTCCGTCATTCGTATTCCCGTCATCGCACGTCTCTGTGCCGTTGATGATGCCGTCTCCGCACGACTCAGTTCTGCATGCTGCAGAACAGCCGTCTCCGTCATTCGCATTTCCGTCATCACATTCTTCCGTTCCGTTGTTATTGACGGTTCCATCGCCGCAAATTTCAGTTTTGCAACTGGCATTGCATCCGTCGCCACCCACCTGGTTCGCATCATCGCATTCTTCATATCCTTGGACAGTCTGGCCGTCTCCGCAGGTAGTGGTGCACGCACTCGGCTCGCCGGTGCAGCTCCAACCTGTCTCAGGGGTGCAAACGTTCGAGCAGCCGTCGGTATCAAACACGTTTCCGTCGTCGCACGTCTCTGTCCCTGCGACAATGCCGTCGCTGCAAATGGTCGTACATACGGAAGGGGAGCCGCCGCACTGCCAACCACGCTCCGGGGAGCATGCACTGTTGCATCCGTCTCCGTCGGCAGTATTTCCATCGTCACACTGCTCGGTTTTGGAATTCTTTTTTCCGTCGCCACACCGCGGTTCGATTTTGCAGACGTTGGAACAACCGTCACCGTTTGCCGTATTTCCATCGTCGCATTGCTCCCTTCCCCTGTTGTTCACCGTTCCATCGCCGCACACCTCTTTCTTGCATGCTGAGGTGCAGCCGTCTCCGTCTGCCTGATTGCCGTCGTCACATGTCTCCGTTCCGGAATTGTTCATTTTCTTATCGCCACAAAATTCCGTCACGCACTTTGCACTGCAGCCGTCGTTGTTCGTCGTATTTCCATCATCGCATTGTTCTTTGCCGTTGTTGTTCACTGATCCGTCTCCGCACACCTCTTTCTTGCATGCTGAGGTGCATCCGTCGCCGTCGCTCGTGTTTCCATCATCACAAGTTTCTCCCATCGGTGCTTGGCGTACTCTGTCGCCGCAGAATTCCGTTTTACATGCCGCAGAGCATCCGTCTCCGCTGACCCTATTGCCGTCGTCGCATTGTTCAGTGCCCTCCGGGACTGCGTTTCCGCATACCGGTCTGGCAATCGCGGCAAGCAATGTGCCTTCCGACGCTTCCGCCAAGGAGGCGGGCAGTGGCATGCCGGCCAATGTGAACAGTGCGGTTGCAACCAGAAGGACGGTTTGCATGTGGGTGTGGAGAAATCTCCTAATTTTAGCATAAAACTGGGTTTTAAGCAATTTGAACACAGTCAAAGATGTATGTTTGCGTATGCACTTTCCCGTCCATACTCCAAGCGATTCCTGTGAGTTGCCCCCTCGGTGTTTTTGAGTCTAATTAAATGGAGCCGTTGACGGGGATTGAACCCGTGACCCCGTCCTTACCATGGACGTG
>CAZULO010000184.1:0-5908 GCA_964621245.1 uncultured Flavobacterium sp. | reverse complement strand
CAAATGTAACAGTTTGTAGTGGTGGAATTATCGGAATGGGAGAAAGTATTGAAGATAGAGCTGGGATGTTAGTCGCACTTTCTACTTTAAATCCGCAACCTGAATCGGTGCCAATTAACGCCTTAGTTGCAGTTGAAGGAACGCCATTAGAAGATGAAAAACCTTTGGAAATTTGGGAAATGATTCGTATGGTAGCTACTACAAGAATTGTAATGCCGGAAACTCAAGTTCGTTTATCTGCAGGAAGAACAAATATGAGTAGAGAAGGACAAGCGATGTGTTTCTTTGCTGGTGCGAATTCTATTTTTGCTGGAGATAAGTTACTTACTACGCCAAATCCGGATGTGGATGAAGACATGAAAATGTTCGAAATGTTAGGCTTAAATCCACAAAAACCATTCATCAAAAAAATGCAACCAGAAACGGTTGAAGCGGCAGATTCTAAATTTGAAGCTTTAGGTGAAAAACCAAAATGGAGCCGACCTGATCATAAAATTGAAAGAAACTTAGAAGCTTCAGGAAAGAAGTAATTTTAAAATAAATCATAAAAAATCCCAAACCTTAGTTTGGGATTTTTTTATATACAAGAAAAAAGAGCGACGGACTAATTAACTTAAATAATTTACAACTACTACTGTTTGTGCCACTCTTTTTCTTGATCAAATAAATAAAAATTCGGCATCAAACGACGTGTTTTCTAAAACAATTTCCTCAATTATGTGTTCTGTGTTCTTTGAATAGTTTACAGGTATAATTCGGTTGGAGAGTGTCCACATCTCAAGTAATGTTACGTCAATTTTTTTGGAAGTAATTACGCCCATCTCTTTTAACGCTAAAGCATTATGTTCTTGTTCGATTTGCCTCTTTATCGGAATTACAAAAAGTTTCTTTTTTAAGTACAAAGTTTCTGAAGGTAATTCGAATCCTGCATTACATAAAACACCTGGACAATTTGCAAACGCTTGTAAAAATTCATTTTCATCTATAGGATGTACGGTGCAATTATAGGCCGTGTATGACGATTTCGCTTGCTTGGAAAAGATGGTCCATTTGGCCGAAGTGCGTTTTAATTCTTTTATAATTTTTAAATCGGAATACGAAGGCAAATACACCACATAGTTTCCTGAAGTGGTTGTTTTTAAATTTCTTATTTTTTTTCGGATAACCGGCTTAAAAATGTTTTCGTTATATGTGTCAAAATGAAAACCATATTTTTTAGCTACTGGTGCATAATTTTTAAAAATAAACCAGCTGAACCATTTTCTTTTTTTTGGTTTAGGCGTTTCTTCAAAAAACAAAGAAGATTGGTGAGATAAGGCAATGATATTTCCTCCTTTTAGTTTACACGCCCAAGCTGAAATAGGTTCGTAATCATTTATAATTAAATCATATTGGTGTACATGTAATTTTATAATTTGCACTAAAAATTTGAAATAATTATTGTTTAAGAAGGTTTTCAAAAAGGAAACATTTCCATTATTTCCATAAAATAAAGAAATTCCTTTATAATCATATTTTACAGGAAAGCCTAAATTAATTTGCGATTGACTCCCGCTGGTTAAAATATCCACATCACCATAAATTTGTAAAATCGGAATAATTTCTTGGGCTCTTGCTAAATGGCCATTTCCAGTTTTCTGTACGGCATATAAAATTTTCATATTTTCTTAATTAAATGCAACGACTTCTTTAATTAAATTTTCAATACTTTTCATCTCAATATCATGTAGTTCTTGTTCTTGTTCGTCTTGAAAATCATTTTTGTTATAGGTGTAAATCTTCCATTCTTTATCATGGTATTCTAAAGCGGTCAGATTTTCAATCCAATCTCCACTATTTAAATACACACAACTTCCTCTTTTATTTTCCACTTTTCTAATTTGTGGTTGGTGAATGTGTCCGCAAATCACATAATCGAATTCATTTTCAATGGCTAATTCTGTAGCAGCCTCTTCAAAGTTTCCGATAAACTTCACCGCTTTTTTTACGTTGTTTTTAATTTTTTTCGAAAAGGAATATTTCTCTTTTCCCATTTGCGTTAAAAACCAATTTGACAATACGTTTAATCGAATTAAGAAATCGTAACCCCAGCCGCCTAACTTGGCAATCCATTTAGAATGTTGTACCGAAGCATCAAAAACATCCCCATGAAAAAACCAGGCTTTTTTCCCGTCAAGGGTCATTATTTTTTTATTTGTCAAGGTTATATTTCCGAAATTGGTATCAGCAAAACGACGTAAAAACTCATCGTGATTTCCTAAAATATATACAACTTCCGTTCCTTTTGTGGCTAAATCAATGATTTTTTTTATGACTTTTAGATGGGGTTTCGGAAAGTAACTTTTTTTAAACTGCCATATATCAATGAAGTCACCATTGATAATAAGTGTTTTTGGGGACACCGATTTTAAATAAGAAAGTAGTTCTTTCGCCTGACAACCATAAGTTCCCAAATGGGTGTCCGAAATAACTACAACATCAACTATTCTTGCCATACTACGTGTGGTATTGTTTTAGCAAAGTAATGGCTTGTTTGTTAAGGGAATAACATTAGAAAATTAAGAAATTATTCTTTTTTGTTTTTTGGTGAAGTAATAATGTAATAGTTAAAAAAAATAAAACCGCAAATTCGCAGATTTGAAATTAGATACAATCTGTGAATTTGCGGTAAAGAAATTATTCCAAACTTGTTATTCTAAAAAGACGCTAACATTATTTGGAAATAACTTTGAAAAGAGATTGGTTCGACTATGCAAAAACGCATCACAATCAACTTGGCTCTTTTTTTACTTTTTACTTGGCTCTTAAAAATTACAGCGTTACAATCTGCAAGGTTTCTCGGCTAATTTGTTTTACTAAAACATTTTTATCTTTTTCTACAACTTCTGCAGAAACAGCATCAAAATGACGAATGGTATATAAAGAGACATTCTCATTATAAGATACTTTGAACTTTTTGGATAAAATTGTTTTCAATTCATTGAATTTTTCAAATTTATCTTCTACACAAACGGAAAAACTAATTGCCGAATTCTGAATCAAACTTACCTTGATTTTATATTTATGAAACAAAGCAAAAATTTCACTAATGTTTTCTTCCATAATAAAAGAGAAATCTATAGATGAAAGCGAAATTAAGACCTGATTTTTCTTTACGATAAAACATGACGTTTTGGGTTCTAAATCTACGCCTTTGCTCACTTTTGTTCCAGGCAAAGTTGGATTGATAAATGATTTTACAAACAAAGGAATTTCTTTTTTCTGTAAAGGTTGTAAGGTTTTTGGGTGAATGACACTAGCGCCATAAAACGCCAATTCAATCGCTTCTCTGTACGAAATTTGATTCAATAAAACTGCGTTTTCAAAATACCTTGGATCGGCATTTAAAACTCCAGGAACGTCTTTCCAAATGGTAACACTTTCTGCACCTAAACAATACGCAAAAATGGCCGCTGTATAGTCGGAACCTTCACGACCTAATGTAGTAGTGAAATTATTTTCGTCTGCTCCAATGAACCCCTGAGTAACAAATAATGATTTTTTTCTATTCATTTTAGAAATCAATTTTTGCGTGTGATCCCAGTCTACATTTGCGTCACGGTAATTATTATCGGTTTTGATGTATTGACGCACATCTAACCATTCATTAGAAATTCCAGAAAAATTTAAATAATGACTCACAATTGTAGTTGAAACTAATTCTCCAATACTAATAATTTGATCGTAAACAAATGGGTAATTTGGCGATTTGTTGCTTCGTACAAAATATTCTAAATCATCAAAATGTGCATTGACATCGAAAAAGACGTCGTGTTCTTCATCTTCAAATAAATCTAAAAGAATTTGATTATGGTATTTTCTTATATCTTGAAGCGAAGCATAGAGTTCATTTGATTTTTCAAAGTAGTTCTTTATTACAATTTCTAGTGCATTCGTAGTTTTTCCCATAGCGGAAATCACTAACAATACATTTTCATGTCCGACTGTTTGTAATACTTGTAATACGTTTTTTACTCCTGAAGCATCTTTTACTGATGCGCCACCAAATTTAAATATTTCCATAATTTATAAATATCAATTTTGAATTGAATTGTTTTAGTTTTCTTTTATGTTTTCTAAAAAGTTTGAAATGCCGTTTTCATTCAAATGAACCACACGCCAATCTGACAAAACTTTTGCTCCGCTTTTTTCGTAAAAATTTATGGCTGGCGTATTCCAATCTAACACATTCCATTCGATTCTACGAACCTTGTCTTTTTCTCCTTGTTGGATAATTTCAGAATATAAAGCAAATCCGGCACCTGTTCCTCTATGTTTTTCACTTACGATTAAATCTTCTAAATGAATCGTTTTACCTTTCCAAGTAGAAAATCGGTAATAATATAAAGCGACTCCAATAATTTCACCATTGACCGCTGCAACAAAAGTATGAAATAAAGGATTGTCCGAAAAACCATCTCGAACTAAATCAGCAACAGTGACTTCAACCGCATCAGGTTCTTTTTCATAAATGGCTAATTCGGTAATTAAGGCCAAAACGGTTGGCATATCTTCAGGAGTTCCTTTTCTTATTTGCAACATTCGGTAGGTAAATTTTAGTTTTTTGGTTTTCAAAATGTTATAAAAACATACAAATGTAGGTAACGGTATTTGGTTTTGAAAAAATATTTAGAAATATAACAAAAATTTATATTTTTATAAAAAATTGATTTTTTTTCTGATTTTAATGGTCAATTAAAATATTTATACTCGCTAATAGAATCGTTTAAAATTTATGTAAATTTGCGAAACAATTCAACTCAATCGATTTCGTAATGGAACAAAGAAACCAAACCTTAGGTGAGTTTATCATCGAAAACCAAAAAGCACACCAATATTCTTCTGGAGAATTATCTAAAATTATCAACTCTATTCGTTTAGCGGCTAAAGTAGTGAACTATAAAGTAAATAAAGCTGGTTTAGTTGATATTGTTGGAGCAGCTGGAGATCAAAATATTCAAGGCGAAGACCAACAAAAATTAGATGTTTATGCCAATGAAGTGTTTATACAAACCTTGATCAATAGAGAAATTGTATGTGGAATTGCTTCGGAAGAAAACGATGATTTTATTACGGTTGAAGGTCTAGATAAAAGTCATAATAATAAATATGTAGTGTTGATGGATCCGCTTGATGGATCTTCAAATATTGATGTTAACGTTTCTGTCGGAACAATTTTTTCTGTGTATCGTAGAGTTTCACCAATTGGAACACCTGTTACTTTAGAAGATTTTTTGCAACCCGGAACAGCTCAAGTAGCAGCAGGATATGTAATTTACGGCACTTCAACTATGTTGGTATATACAACCGGTCATGGAGTAAACGGGTTTACATTAAATCCAGCCATCGGAACATTTTATTTATCACATCCTAATATGAAATTTCCGGAAAAAGGAAATATTTATTCTGTAAATGAAGGTAATTATATTCAGTTCCCTCAAGGTGTAAAAGATTATATCAAATATTGTCAAGCGGAAGAAGAAGACCGACCATATACGTCTCGTTATATTGGAAGTTTGGTGTCAGATTTTCATAGAAATATGATAAAAGGCGGTATTTACATTTATCCAACAAGTTCAAAAGCACCAAAAGGGAAATTACGTTTGCTATATGAATGCAATCCTATGGCGTTTATCGCGGAACAAGCTGGAGGAAAATCTTCAGACGGTTTCGGTAGAACAATGGAAATTGTCCCTACAGAATTGCACCAACGTGTGCCGTTTTTTTGCGGTGTAAAAAGCATGGTAGAAAAAGTAGAAGAATTTATGGAAAAATCTAAATAAGTTCAGTTCACAAAAGCGGCAGAAATGTCGCTTTTTTATTTGCCTAAAATTCTGTAAGTTTGAAAAACTATTTTAACCTACTATTA
>CAZULO010000183.1:4508-5910 GCA_964621245.1 uncultured Flavobacterium sp. | reverse complement strand
TTGACATTATTCTAAACTTTTATATCGTTATTCTAAATAAGGGTGCAAAGAAAAGAATTTTTACATTACTATGCAACTATTTTTTATTAGTTTTTTGAAATTTCTTTATACAACCACTCAAATGCCGTGTTAACCGCCCTATCTATAACCTTCTCACGAGGTTGACCAAAATTAAATTCTTGTACTAAAACTTCATTTGGTGAAGCAATTGCAATAAAAACCGTACCAATTTCAGCTTCACTTTCTCCTTTTAACGGTCCTGCATTTCCAGTTGTAGCAATGGCATAATCTGTCCCAAAAATAGTTTTACACTGCAAGGCCATTTCTTTAGCCACCTCAGCACTCACTGCAGAAAATTGGGCAATAGTATCTGGATTAACTTTAAGAAGATTCTGTTTCACTTGATTGGAATACGCCACAATACTTCCTTGAAAATAGGCTGAAGCTCCAGACACAGAAGAAAACAACTGTGCTATTTTACCACCCGTACAACTTTCAGCCGTTGCAATTGTCATTTGTTTCTTGGTTAATAACTTCCCTAAGACAACTTCAATCGTTTCCTCTTCTTCATAGCCTACTATAATATCACCGATCAAAACATCTAATTTTTCCACTTCTTTTACAATAGTAGCCTGCAACAATTCTTCATCATTACCTCGAGCGGTAAGACGTAAACGAACCTTACCCGGACTTGGCAAATAAGCTAACTTCACAAAGGAAGGTAAATTATTTTCCCAACTTTCAATTTGTTCGGCAATTAAACTTTCTCCACGACCATAAGTCATTAAGGTTTTATGCACGATATAAGGTCGATCAAACTTAGCTACCAAATACGGTACAATTTCGTGATCTACTAAATATTTCATTTCATAAGGTACGCCAGGCAACGAAATAAAAACGGTTTGTTCGTGCTCCATTAGCATACCTGGAGCTGTTCCCATTTTATTAAAAAGCACTTTTGCTTTTGACGGTACCAAAGCTTGATCTTTATTTAATTGTGTAATTGGTTTTTTATAAAAGCCTTCTATGATGTCAATTACATGAGCTAAAACGGCTTTATTTTCAACCAAAACGTCATCAAAATACTCGCAAAACGTCTTTTTCGTGATGTCGTCTTTTGTTGGACCTAATCCACCTGTAATCACAACCACATCAAAATTATTTTGCACATAATCAAATGTTTCTAAAATGTGCTTTTTATCATCAGAAATAGAAAGCATTTCGTAAGTTGCAATTCCGATTTTATCAAGAGCTTTCGAAATGTAGGAAGAATTCGTATCTACAATTTGTCCAATTAAAATTTCATCTCCAATGGTGATTACTGCTGCTTTCATATTATAAATTTGTGCAAAAATAAGAAAACCCCGCCAATAGCGAGGTTAAATATATATTAAAAAAAGCC
>CAZULO010000183.1:1198-4408 GCA_964621245.1 uncultured Flavobacterium sp. | reverse complement strand
GGAACTTCTTCTAAAAACAAAGCTACAATTTGCAAAGCAAACTCGTTATCATTTTCAGAAATTTCATAAACTTTAGATAAGTTGTATTGTAATGCCATCTATTTTATTTGAATTTTAAACATTTGTTTTCCTTCTAAAAAACCTTCTAGCACATCATTTTCTTTCACAGCAGCTACCCCTTTTGGTGTACCGGTAAATATAATATCCCCTTTTTTTAAAGTGAAAAATTTTGAAACATAAGAAATAATTTCATCAATATTCCAAAGCATTAATGCCGTGGAACCTTGTTGCACTACTTCTCCATTACTCCTTAACTCAAAGTTAATATTTTCTAAAGAAGAATAATTTTTTTTCGGTAAAAAGTCACCAATAATCGCCGAATGGTCAAATGCCTTTGCTTTTTCCCATGGCAGGCCTTTTTCTTTTAACTTAGCTTGTAAATCGCGAGCTGTAAAATCGATACCTAAACCAATTTCGTCATAATATTTATGAGAAAATTTTGGACTAATATATTTTCCAACTTTACAAATCTTAACTAAAACCTCAACTTCATGATGTACTTCCTTACTAAATTCGGGAATTACAAAAGGTGTTTTTTTGGGTAAAATAGCGGTATCGGGTTTCAAAAAAATAACTGGCTCGTCTGGGCGTTCGTTATTTAATTCTGAAATATGGTCGGCGTAATTTCTGCCAATGCAAATAATTTTCATTTTACTCTATCTACTTAATTTGTTCACTAGTAAACCTTCTTAACTTGGCACTTTTTACTTTTAACTTGATTCTTTTACTTCGTATTTAACCTTCTCAACTTCAAACCTGTTAATACTTTTTTAGTGTAAAGTGGAAAATCGGCACCTTGAATCCAGCCAAAATAACCTGGGTCTTTATCAAAAACCTCATCTACTAAAACATTTTTATATTTTCCGAAACTAAACATTTCTTGACCTTTATCATTCATCACAATCATACCTGCAAAATCTACTGATTTTTTACGTGTTGTGAATTCCGACAACGCTTTCATATCGTTTTGTAAATCTGGATATCTTTCTAATTGTCCTAATAAAATCTCATAAGTCGCCATAGTATCTGCCGCAGCTGAATGGGCGTTTTCTAAGGTTTTTCCACAATAAAATTTTAGAGCGGCAGACAAAGTTCTTTCTTCTTTTTTATGAAAAATGGTTTGTACATCAACAGAAACGCGATTTTTCATGTCAAAATCTACACCTGCGCGAAGCATTTCTTCTGCTAGTAAAGGAATATCAAATCGATCTGAATTATAACCTGCTAAATCTGAATCTTTAATCATATTATAAATCTGAGATGACAATTCCGCGAAAGTGGGTTCATTAGCTACCTTTTCATTTGTAATTCCATGTACCGCAGTAGTTTGTGGCGGAATCGGAATTGTTGGATTTACTAACCAAGTTTTACTTTCTTTATTTCCGTTTGGAAACACTTTAAAAATTGAAATTTCAACAATTCTATCTTTTCCAACATCTATTCCTGTAGTTTCTAAATCGAAGAAACAAATTGGTCGTGTAAGTTTTAGTTCCATTTTACTATTTTAGAACTGCAAAGATAGAACTTCGTAACAAAATTTTACTATTTTTAAGAAATTAAAGAATAGTAATTTTGTTTGAAAGAAAAATTCTTTTTTAAACAAAATACCCGACAATTTCTTATCGGGTATTTTTAAATATATTTTATGATTAGAAATCTCTATTGATATCAAATGCTTCTAAATATTCGGCTACACGTTTTACGAAGCTTCCACCTAAAGCACCATCTACGACCCTATGGTCATACGAGTGAGACAAGAACATTTTCTGACGGATTCCGATGAAGTCACCTTCTGGCGTTTCGATAACTGCTGGTACTTTTCTAATTGCACCTAAAGCTAAAATACCAACTTGTGGCTGATTGATAATTGGCGTTCCAAAAACTGAACCAAATGTACCCACGTTAGTTACTGTATAAGTTCCACCTTGCGTATCGTCTGGTTTTAATTTTCCTGCTTTTGCACGGCTTCCTAAATCGTTAACCGCTTTTGCCATTCCAACTAAATTTAATTGATCTGCATTTTTAATTACAGGAACAATTAAGTTTCCGTTTGGTAAAGCTGCTGCCATTCCTAAATTGATGTTTTTACGTTTGATAATGTAATCACCGTCTACAGAAATATTCATTCCTGGGAAATCTTTTAACGCTTTTGCAACCGCTTCCATCATAATTGGAGTGAACGTTAATTTCTCACCTTCGCGTTTTTCGAAAGCTGATTTTACTTTATCTCTCCATTTTACGATGTTAGTCACATCCACTTCAATAAACGATTGTACGTGTGCTGAAGTTTGTACAGAAGCGACCATGTAACCCGAAATCAACTTACGCATGCGGTCCATTTCTATAATTTCATCACCACCATTTACTGAAACTGGAGCTGCTTTTTGTGCTACTGGCGCTTCTACTTTCGCCGCTGCTACAACTGGAGCAGAAACTACTGAAGCTGGTGCAGAAACAGTTCCTCTGTTTGCAATATATTTTAAAATATCTTCTTTATTAACACGACCATCTTTACCAGAACCTGCAATAGCTTCTAATTCTGCTAATGAAATTCCTTCCGCTTTAGCCATATTTTTTACTAAGGGTGAAAAGAATTTATCTGAACCAGAAAAATCTGCTGGAGCACTAGTTTCAATAGCTGCTTCAACTGTTTTTACAACTTCTGCAACCGCAACTGGAGCTTCTGATTTTACTTCTGTAGTTGAAGTCACTGCACCACCTTCTGTTTCGATAATCGCAATGGTTTGTCCAACTTGAACCACATCATCAACTTGAAACAAAATTTCAACCAAAGTTCCAGAAACTTCTGATGGCACTTCACTATCTACTTTATCTGTAGCAATTTCTAAAACTGCTTCGTCCATTTCAATGGTTTCACCCACATTTTTTAACCAATTTGTAATGGTTGCTTCTGCAACACTTTCTCCCATTTTTGGAAGTTTCAATTCAAATCTTGCCATATTATTGTTGTAATGTTGTGTTCTTTAAATTTAGATGCAAAAATACTAATTATTTTGATGTTTTATCACGATATCATCAAAAATTCATAATTTTATAACTTCTCCTCTATCGTTTGCGTTATTACTACCAATTAAGTAATTTGATTGCGAAATATAATTCTTAAAAGTAATATTTTTAGATTTATTTTTT
>CAZULO010000183.1:0-1098 GCA_964621245.1 uncultured Flavobacterium sp. | reverse complement strand
ATTTTTTTGCTGTTTTTGTTTGAAAACCGTAAAAACGAAACTTCCAATTTGCATCATCACATCAAAAACTACTGATTTTTTAAAATGTTTTTTATAAAAAAATTGCATGGCTTCGCGGAAACGTTTTAAATATTTCTCATCTCGAACCGTACTTTCTCCTTTATAATGAATGACAGTTGTATCGTGAAAATAGAAATTCTCTTTACCTAGTTTTTGAATCATGTAACTCAAATCAATATCGTCCGAATACATAAAGCAATTTTCATCAAAACCACCGACTTGCAAATATAAATCTCGTTCTAAAATCATAAAAGCCCCAACCAAAATATCGACATTACCCGTTTGATTTTCAGTAAGATGTTGCGCATAATATTTTCCAAAAAAAGTAGAAATTTTATACAAGCCAAAAATCTTTGTAAAAGCTACCCAAGGCGTTGGAACACCACGCTTACTTTCTGGTAAGAAATTTCCCGTTCCGTCGACTAGTTTACAACCTATGATTCCTAAATTAGATTCTGAAACAAGTTCAGAATGACAAAAATTTAGAATTTTCTCAAAAGTATCTTCCGCAACAACTGTATCTGGATTTAAAATACAAACATATTCGCCTTTTGCTTCTGCCACAGCTATATTATTTCCTTTCGGAAAACCTAGATTTTCTTTATTTTCGATGAGTTTAATCTGAGGAAACAATTCTTTCATCATCTCACAACTAGCATCAGAAGAATTATTATCTACAACTATAATTTCAGCATCCAAGTTTACAAGTGCTTTTTGAACACTCCTCACAGATTGCTCTAAAAAATAGCGTACATTATAGTTAAGGATGATTACGGATAGTTGCATGTTGCGAAGATAATAAAAGTTTATTTTAATAAAACATTAACAGAAACATTTAAAAAAAACACAATATCTTAGTACTCTTAAAATTATCCAACTAAACTATTTAAAATGAAAGCAATTTTCAAAACACTACTGCTTTTATGTGCTTTTTCTTTGCAAGCGCAAGAAGACATAAAAGACTCCTACACCAAAAAAGAAATCTACATCACTATGCGAGATGGAGTGAAACTATTTACTTCTATTTACATCCCAAAA
>CAZULO010000182.1:2261-5979 GCA_964621245.1 uncultured Flavobacterium sp. | reverse complement strand
AAATCCCAAATCCTAAAACCTCCCATTATACTTCATAATCCAATCACAAACTTCACGAATAGCGCCGTTTGCTGAATCCTGATTTAAAACCACATCAACATGTTGTTTTACTATAGTAGTAGCATTATGAGGAGCAAAAGACCAACCCACTGTACACAAATTAGCTAAATCATTAACGTCATCTCCTACATAGGCTAAATGCGACCAAGTTGTATCTTGTTCCTGGATAAAATTTTGTAGAAAAGAATACTTGTCTTTCACCCCTAAAAAGGTATGTTTTAGTTGTAGTTTCTGCATGCGTTTGGCTACTAGTTCAGAATGTTCAGAAGTAAGTACGACCACTTCCACTTGGTTTTGGCGTAAAATTTCTAAGCCCATTCCGTCTCGCATGTCGAACTTCTTGGCCATTTCACCTTGTGCGTCATAATATACACAACCGTCTGTAAATACTCCATCAACATCTAAAACCAGATAAGAAATTCGCGCTTGTTGTTTTTGGGCTTTTTGACGGTTAGCTAGTAAATTTTCAAGTATGGTCCAATCCGAAAGCGAATCGATTTCATGAAGTGTTTCTTCTGGCATTTCGACTAGACTAATTTTACCCGACACCCTGTTTTTAGAAGAGATAAATGCCTCTTTCGTGGTGAGGTAAATCGCACCATTTTCTACAAGTAAACCGTTAAAATCTTGTCTTCTTGGACGTTGATATACATCGTAGTTTTGTGGCGTACCGTCTTCATTCCAAATAAAACGATGGGTTTTAACTACAGATAAAACAGAAGTGGTTTCAGGCGTATACATTTGGGCAATAGCCTCATTTATATGCGCACTGGTTGTTAAGGGAGAAGTGGCTTGCAACAAGCACAACATATCAAAATCGTAGTTAATTTTTTCTGCAAATTCTAACATCGTACTTTCTGTGGAAGCCGTATCAGTGGCATTTTCATCATTACGCAATATACCTTTAACTTTTGGCGACCAAGCGTATTCTTTTGTTAGGAAGTCGAGCACAGCTTCATCATCAGTAAAAACATAAACGGCATCTAAATCAGAGAAGATGGCAGCGCCTAAAGCCCAACAAAATAGAGGACGGCCCAACATTTTTTTTGTATTTTTTCCTGGTATTCCTTTGGATCCCTTTCGGATAGGGAGTATGGCAACTTTTTTCATAATTAGTATCTTACTGTGGTAACAAAGTAACCAATTCTTTTGTAAAAAGAGTGGCTCCTTTCTGATTTAAATGAGAAATATCGTAAAAATTAATATTATTTGCTGTAGTGTAATTCCCTTTATAGGAATAAAAAATAGTACTTGGCAACAAGTAGCCCTTTAATTTTTGAACAAAAACAGTATCTAAAGAAACATTATTAGGTGGAACCACACAATAAAAAGGGATAGTTTGCTGTGCGCATAGTCTTTGTAATGCCTTAAAATCCCGTATGAGTGTAGGTGAAACCAGTTTTTTTTTGTTCGGGACAAAATGAGCCCCAACCCCTTTATAAGGTAAAACAGGTAAAGGATTAGATCCTAAACGAGTGGTGAAATTTTCTATGGAAACTTGCGGTTGATCCGTTAAAACCTTATAATTCGTTTTGGCAAAATTAGACACATAAGCCAAAGGTGATAATTGATCCTGAGCGACCAAAGCAGTAGTGAATACGGGATATTTCACATAAGGTAATAACGCATCATTTCGAAATACTAATGCTTCTGGATCAAACAAATAAGGAACATCAACTACATAAATAACGGCTTTGGGTTTCCGATTGTGTTTCAAATACGTCTGCATCAAAAACAAATGAAAAGACACATTCGAACCTCTAAATCCTAAATTAAAGGCTTTTTTATACGTAGTGGAAACTAAAGTTTCTGCAAGTACATTATGCGCTGCTCGGGAAGAACCTAAAACTAATACATCCGCATTTATAGTTCCCGTTACAACACCTTCAACTCGTTTATCAACCTGAGAATTTGGCAAATCTTGGATAACCAAATAAAAAAGTTGATCGAACAGCACAACAACCAAACAAAAAATCCCTAAGCGAAGTAAAAACTGTTTCATCTTAAAATTGAAAATAAATAAAGGTTTGCGCTTGCGATCCAAAAATAAAAAGGGCTACAATCAAAAGCAAATAAAAGGCCCAACGAATTCCGACCGACTGTTGTTGACCGAGGGTTGCGATCGCATAAGAATTTCGTCTTCCTATCCATTCTATAGTTATAAAAATCACTAGTAAAACTAGGACATAAGTAGGACGGACAGTAGGTAAAGTGAACAAACTTTTGGAAAAAATACCTCGAATATAAATATAAGCTTCGGTTAACGAATGGGCACGAAAAAAAATCCAAGCGAAGGTGGTTAATGAAAAAGTAATGACCATAGCCGCTAACTCTTTAAAACTTGGAAATCTTTGGTGTATCGCTACTATTTCTAAATTATTTCGGTGGGTATTAAAAAACACAGATGGCATAATATATAAGGCATGAAGCAAGCCCCAAACCATAAACGTCCAATTGGCACCGTGCCAAAAACCACTCACTAAAAAAATAAGAAAGGTATTTCGTATTTGTCTAACTTTTCCGCCTTGGCTTCCGCCTAAAGGAATATATAGGTAATCTTTAAACCAAGAAGACAAAGAGATATGCCAACGACGCCAAAATTCGGCTATGTTTCTAGAAAAATAAGGAAACTTGAAGTTTTGTAATAATTCCATACCAAACAAGCGGGAGGTTCCTAAAGCAATATCTGAATATCCTGAAAAATCGCCATAAATTTGAAACGCAAAAAAGAAAGCGCCCAATACTAAGGTCGATCCAGAGGAAGTGGCGGCTTCGGAAAAAATTTGATTGGCATAAGTGGCACAAGTATCTGCGATAACTATTTTTTTGAATAAACCCCATAAAATTTGTCGCAAACCATCCACAGCTTTTGTGTAGTGAAAGGTGCGTTTTTGTTTAATTTGAGGTAGTAAATGCGTAGCGCGTTCGATGGGGCCGGCCACTAATAAAGGGAAATAACAAACAAAAACCGCATAATGTATAAAATTTTTTTCGGCAGGAATTCGTTTTTTATAAATATCGATGACGTAAGAAAGACCATGAAAGGTATAAAAGGAAATGCCGACAGGTAAAATCACTTTTAAGGTCCATAAGTGGATGGATTGTCCAAACACAGCCACGACATCTTGAATGGAATCTACAAAAAAGTTAAAATATTTAAAGACGCCTAAAAAGCCAAGATTGATGCTTATACTGAGCCAAAACCAAAACTTACGTGCTTGTGGCGAAGTGCTGCTTTCTATTTTAAGACCCGAATAATAATCTAGCAAAGTGGAAAAAATGAGCAGGAATAAAAATTGAAAATTCCAACAGGCATAAAAATAATAACTAGCTACTAGCAACAACACATTTTGAAGCAACAAGCGGCGCTGACCTACAAACCAGTACAAGATAAAAACGATAGGCAAAAAAAGCGCAAAAGATAACGAGTTAAATAACATAACATTTCAGTTCTTACACTAGCGTAAGGTTTAATTTTTATTTTTAGTACAAAATTTTTTCTAGTTTATAAAAATCCAAAAAAAATATGAATTTTAATAGTTTCTGTATTTGATTACACCCCAACAATTAAATTGGAGTTCAAAATACGTATTTTTTATTTTATTTTATGGCGATTTAAGTAAGAATAAATCAAATTAAAAAAACATACCCCTTAAAG
>CAZULO010000182.1:0-2161 GCA_964621245.1 uncultured Flavobacterium sp. | reverse complement strand
TGCACTAAACTTAATTAGGCTTGAACAAAATTTAAATACTATAAAATCAAAATGAATTCGTAATACTAATGAATCTTTTGTGTGCTACACCTTCACTAAAGAAGGCTCACTTGTTTTTATAGCATTTTTTGTTTTCATCGTGGAGTAGTTTGGAATGACTTGAATTCAATTCATATTATCCAAAAACACGCTTCGATGATTTAATATGTTAAACCTTGTACTTGATTTATTTTTTCCAAAGTTTCATTTTGTATGGGTTTTCTATATTTCAACACCTTAAAAAAATGAAACACAACATGAAACATGGCTATCCAAAACAATTTAAAATAAGTAAAATCTTTTAAAGCATATTTTCTAAAATTATGAATAATCGTTTTTACTATCATAAGGAAAGGATTTTTTCGATAGACTAAAAAAAAGAAAATTGTATTTTTCAATTGTTTTTGAAATCTAAAGTAATATTTTCCTTGTGCCACTCGCTGCTGTTTGTTTACTCTATGGTTCACAATAATGGAATTATCATAAATAATATCATACCCAGCATCTAAAACTTCATAAGCCACACAAGTTTCTTCTCCGTAAATATCCATCCAAACGGGAAAACCATTTGTTTTTTGGTATACTTCGTTTTTGATAGCGAATCCGCAACCTATAAAATCGTTAGTTTGATAACATTTACTTTCTTTTTCTGCCTGTAGTAAAGCGTCTGCATCAGAAGCAAAAACACCTCTAACCTCCTGAAAGGCAACGATTCCTAACTTAGGATGCTTTTCAAATAAAGCTTGGCATTGCGTTACACAAGAAGCCGTTAAAGGATGCGCGTCATCATCTAAACCAATTAAAAGAGTTCCAACCGCATTTTTATATAGGTGATTTCTAGCAGGTGAAGCGCCGATACTTTTTGATACGCCAAACCATTTTACCCAAGGGAAATCTTTTTTTATAGCTTCTGTAGCTTCACAACCATCAATAAAAACCAAAACTTCCTGCTTTGAAGCAACTACTATGTTTTGGATTTTTTCTAAAGTAAAAGCTAAAGCCGTTGCTCTATTTTTGGTGACAATAACAAATGAAATGTCCATAATTAATGTTTTTTTATCGATAGATATAAGTCAGAAATTTTACTTTTTAATACCTTTCTATCATACTTTTCAAGGATGAAACGCGTATTGTAAACTTGTGCTGTTTCTCGTAAGGTTTCATTTTGTAAAGCTGCTGAAATCAATTTCGAAATAGCGTTACTATCCAGTGGATCGGGAATTAAAAATCCGTTTTTCCCCTCTTCAATAATTTCTTCGGTTACATTTCCGGGATTAGACTGAATTGGAAAGGCGCCCATTCCCATGGCTTCTAATAACGAATTGGGCATCCCATCCGAAATACTATTGCCGATATATATACTACTTTCTCCCATAATTTCTAGCAATTTATCATTCGCTAAATAACTGGTTCTGGCAATAATTTGAACGTCTAGTTGTTGAAAATAAGGGGAGGTTTTTATGAACCTGATAACGTTTTCATCTGCACTAAAAACAACTATTTTAAAAGGTTGGATTTGACTTATAGGAAGTAGTGCAATCGCTTTACAAACTTCTAGGGCTTTACCTACTCCATCCTCATAGCCCTTAATAATTATTTTGTTTCTTTTTTTTGCAGGTAAATTATAAATAGCATTAAATTGAATACCACCATTACCAGGAAAAACATCAAAATAAGAATTCGCGAACCCTAAGTCGTTTAAAATAGTATAATCCCTTTTGCAATCGGTTATTAAATAATTGACTCTAGTTAAACAAGCTTTTACCTCTTCCGTTTTCATTCCTAAATAGGAATAATTAAAAACATCACTACCCCAAGAGGAATACACCCAAGGAATCGTGTTTTTTTGCATGACAGGTAAAATCGGTAAAACGGCCAATTGCATTTCAAAACTGTGCACTACATCGGGCTGAAGTTTTTCGACTAACTGTTCAAAAACAGTAGTTACTTTTCGTTCGTTATAGTTTTGTATGATTTTATACAATTTTGGAACATGTTGTTTTAACGTACTTCTAAGAGGAAAATTCCATTTTAATTTCCAACCGTTGTATTGTTTCACCCAACTAATTTTTGGTGAAAACCCAGCACCATCTGTAATATCAAACCAATGTACGTCATAGCC
>CAZULO010000181.1:0-6102 GCA_964621245.1 uncultured Flavobacterium sp. | reverse complement strand
ACTGCAGCAGTTTGCCAATTTGGGCCAATGCTTCGGCGATGTGGGGGTTGGACATGCATCCAACGTACAAGGAAAGCCACCTTTCAGTAATTTGCAACACCGTATATTGTGTGTCCAAATGTGGTTAATCGCAGCAATATTGGCATCTCTCTGCTATGCGCTTTTAAACATACTCGATGAGTACTACATCACCTACGTTTTTGAAAAACCCTGGATGGGAACCGTTGTAAGTGGCATGGCTTCAACGGTCGCCTTTGTGACAATCCCCATGTTCCTGCCATTGGCAGTCGGCACACTGCCGAGTGTGGAGGTCATCGTTTACGGCCTCCTTGCGGGTACTATTATTCAAGCAAACCAAACGCTCTACTTCTACGCACTTCGCGATGCAGAAGTCGGGATTGCTTCGGCTTACTGGACACTCTCTCCGGTGGTTTTGCTCTTTGTGAATTATCTGTTCTTCGATGAACGTCTCAGCGTCGTGCACTACGCAGGCATCGTCATACTCCTGACATCAGCAATCATTTTTTGCTTATCCGACAGCAACGCGGAAAAGCGCGCCCAGTCTTTGCTTATCGGCCTACTGGGTGCGGGCATCAATGTGGTGGAATACCTTCTGTTCCAGCAAGTCTTTGAACAAACATCATTCTTCATGGGCTTTCAACTGATCAATATCGGCGTTGTTGCAAGCGGACTCCTGCCGCTACTTTTCCGCAGGGCACGCACATCACTGTTGCGACACTCGCACATGCTTGTACGACTCACGAAAATATTCATCATTCTTGAAGTGATACACGTCATCGCATATGGATCTTTGGCATATGGAGTCAAAATGGGCACAACCTCCCTGGTATCGGCGGTAGAAGCAAGTACGCCTGGCATGACATTCATTCTGGCCATCGCATCGTTCCACTTCATTTCCAGGCACACTGCCCATAAACATGTTCTGCGTCGGCTGCCTCTGAAATTCGGTGGTGTTGCATTAATGATTGTCGGAATATTCTTGGTGTCATAATTGACAAAATTTTATTTTAATATAAAGTAATATTACTTTCCGATTGTTCATTCAAACACTTTAGAGGAGCCATACGATGAACTGGCCGCTTGTTTTTTGCATGTTGGCCGCGTTGTTCTACGCGGGAGAAGTTGCGGCAGTCGACCGGTGGCTGACACACGTCAGTCCTGTCGCGATGACCATGATCTTCGGCATCGCCATTGCCATCTTCGCGTTGCCCGGTGTTCTGCACGGCATGCAATCGAAGACCATTACTCTTCCCGGTTGGAAAGAGGTCATCATGATCTGCGCAGTTGCATTCATCAGCTTCCTGGCCGACTGGACGCACTTCGCGGCGCTGTCCCACAAGGCTGGCGGCACAACCGTCGCCACGTTCTACGTCTTTATCCCCATTTTTTGCTCCATCATGAAATGGGAGATGCCTTCGTTGCGCATATTTGCATCCTGGGTGCTAGGCGGTATCGCCCTCTACCTGATCAGTGATGAATTGCTTGAGTAAACGAATGCAGACCGTCGGAAAGCGGCCGCAGGATCACTTCGGTGGTTCTGCGGCTTTCGCCTGTGTTGTGGGAAGCATCACAAAGAACTTTGTGCCTTTCCCCTCTTCACTTTCAAACCAAATCTTCCCGCCCTGCGCTTCAATGGCGCCCTTCGCTACGAACAATCCGAAGCCGTTTCCGTCCACAGCCGCGACGTTGCTTGCACGGTACAGCTTCCCGAAAATCTTTCCCTGGTCGGCCTCGGGAATACCGCAACCTGTGTCCTGCACAATGCACCTGAGCATGCCATTCTGCAGACTGACATCGACCGATACTTTGCCGTTCTCCGGAGTGTACTTCACCGCATTGGAAATGAGGTTCTCAACCGTCATGTGCGTAAGGCGCTTATCGATAAACCCGTTTCCTAAATTCTCAGGAACGCGTACATCAAACTGAATCTTCTTCTCGTGTGCCCTTGGAGCAAGTACATCGGTGATCTCCTTAAAGAATTGCTTTAGATCGATGGAAGCCTTGTCCACTTTCATTTTGCCAAGTTGAATGCGCGAGACATCGAGAATCATACTCACCAAGTCAGAAAGATTGCCCACCACACCCTGCATGGTCTGCATTTCGTCTTTCTGCTTTTCATTTAATGGGCCGAGATCTCCATCAACGATCATTTCCAAATTCCAACGGAGACCTGAGACCGGAGTCGCAAGTTGATGACTCACCAGGCCAAGCAGTTCATCCTTTTGCCTATCATTTTCTGCAATAATTTCGAGTCTTGATTTCCAAATTCGAGCTGTGGAAACAGTGAGGCCAATGAGAACTAAAACCAAGAAAATGATAAATAATAGGAATGGCACCTGCAAAAGACTTGTTAGCCTAACAAAGTCTGAAGCATCAATATCTACGCCCAACAGATACTTAGCATCAGATTGAGATGTGGGAATTGGAGCGGTAGCCGCCAAATGAGAGCCCCACTGATCCTTGGAGAGCTCAGGGTCAACATAAGATTTCTCAAAGGCAATTTTAATAAATTCGGGATACTCGGACACATCATACAAATCACCTGGTTTGCTAAGCTCTTCATCTGCATCAATCTGACCATTCTCGTTAAGATCAATTGGATCATTCGGAAACAGTGCATCTGCGTCAGCAACAAACTCAAGAACACTTGGCTGGTCCGTTGCCCTCTGAATATAGGCGTATTTGACATTGTCATTGCTAATTTTAATTTTCTGCAATTGAAGAACAATGTTCTTATAGAGAAAATCATCAGCGCTTTGCATACCCCTAATTTTATCAAGTTCATTTGCACTAAATTGCAGTGATGCAGTATTCACTATCGCCAATACCCTTTGCTGAAGACTCCATTTAAGAAACCATTGAGTACTAAAGTATAGAAATAGAGTGACTACCGATGTAAGGAATAACGCGAAAGCAAGAAGTAGGTACCCCTTAAATGGACTGAAATCTTGATTTATGTTTCTTTTTAGCATCAGACTATTTTAAATTAAAAAAGAGAATCTTGCAATATACAATCTTTATCACATTTTTTCGTTGTATAATTTAAAACCTGCGCCTTAGAGTAATAAGGCACACCTTTTGAATTACAATTCACGCAGGGGAATTAAGACTAACAATTCGAAATAGAATGATCTCGATGAAGCCCATTTCAGAAGATCTGGCCTCATGCTCAATTAGCCATCTTGTATAGCTAAGACTATGCTAATTGGGTTTCTTTGCTTGAATTACAAAAAGGTTATCACTAACAGATAAAGAATGTTTACTATAGCCTCCAGAAAATCTTTCAATAACAAATCCAGCATCCTTAAACTCCCTTTCTATCTCATTTGGATAATAATAGTTAAGTTTTATTGTTAATGTGTAAGTTCGCCCTAAATGCTTAACGACAACTCTTTCTGTTAAATTTTGATAAACATAATCGTAATCAATCCGTTGAATAATTGTCGAGCCATCTTTATTAAATTTTTTTAGTATTTCAGATTCTTTTTTGAAATGAGGATTCTTAAATGGTGAAAAGAAATCTGTTACAAAAATCCCTCCTGGCTTGAGGCTAGAAAAAACTTTTCGGAGTAGTAATTTGTAATCCTGATAGGAGAATTGTGTCAGGAATGAATGGGGGGCTATGACAATGTCAAACTTTCCTTTATCACGAATTTTTCTAGCGTCCAAAAACAAGACTTTCTTTGGTTCTAATTTTGGGAACCTCTCAAAAAGTCTATTCACCATTTCTGGGGAATTATCTAATCCAACAATTGCCTGATTTATGTCTGCTAAACGTCCGAACAGCCTTCCAGTACCAATCCCAAGATAGCAAGAAGAACGACCCTTTATTAGCCGAGAATAAAATTTAAAATCACCTGCATTTCCTTTGTAAACCGAGTCATAAACCGCCGGGTCAGTATACAAATCAAGAAGCTGGTCAGACATATACATAATATAACCAGCCGTTTAAGTTTTAACAACCGTCGTAAAAAACAAAAAATAGCTGCAGCGGCGATTTAGAAGTCGAAAGATTTAGCATCTATAATCCACTCTTAAAATTCCAACAACATTCCCTCCTTCGCTAAAAATCGGCGCAGGGCCAATGCTTTAATTACTCTATTTATCGGCCACTCTGGTAATATCGAATAAGAAGTTCCTTAGTCCTAAAATGCACATCTCCTTGGAGGCAGACTTCACATATAAACTTATCCCGGCCAGACAGTTCCATCCGTGCATCCTAATTGCCTAATCAATGTAGCAAAATACTATCGTAGTCATAATCTATACCCAATATTGCAATTGCTTTCCCATTTTTATCAAAAATTGGCGCTGTTCCTGTTATTTGATCCCCCCATTTATCGGCCAATCTGGCAATATCGTACAAAGGGTACTTTAGCCCAAAAAAATACATCTCCTTGGAAGCAGACTTAACATCATAAGAATATCCAGGCCAAACTGTTTCATCAGTTGCATCCAAGCTTCCATCTGAGTTCGCGTCTGTAAAAGAAGGAACATCGAAATTCGAATCCGCATCCACCACAAACTCCCAGATGCCGTCGACCTTTGTTGGGCGGAAAATATAGATATACAGAACATCCGGATTCTGATTGCGCACATCATTTAAAATTTTGAAGACCTTTTGATATTCAGGCCGCCGCATATCGGCAGCCTTTCTCAGGGGCTCGAGGTCCTTCGCATCAATCATCAAGGCCGCCGTGGAGGCAATGGCCTGCGCACGCTCTCCTATTGCTCGTATTCTGCTCTGCTGCTGAGCACGGCGAACCATCAACACTCCCAGCACGCACAGTGCGAGTAAGAACAGTGCCACAAGAGCTGCTCTGCGTATGTGCAATGCCGGCACCAGTGGCCTAAGTGCCTTTCTATGCACAACAACAAAGCTCGCTCCCGCAAACACCAAGAAGAGTAGGACGAAAACAGCCATCACCCTTCCGACAAACGGCCTGGCGAGCGATGTGAGGAGAGCTCCCAGTTCCGCCTTCATGATCTGTCGGTAGTCAAAGTTCACGTTGATCTCGGCAATTGTCTCGCCATCTTTATTGTAAATAGGTGCGTTGCCCGATAGGAATTTCCCCCACTGATCGGACATGACCTCATAGTAGGGACTATCCTTGAATGCCTTCTCAAGGATTCCAGGAGAATAAGCCACTACGTCATACGCCATTCCGGGCCAGGAATTTTCGTCTTTCTCGTCCAATATTCCATCAGCATTCGTATCCGTGGAATGAAACACATCATAATTCGCATCGGCATCGGCCACAAACTCCCAAATCCCCTCACGGTCGGTCTTGCGGAAAATATCGACATAGATGACTCCCGGATTCTCATTCCGAATCTGATTGAGCTGTGAAAACACGCGCTGATATTCGGGACGCTTCATATCCTCTGCCTTGCGCAACAACGCAAGGTCATTCGCATCTATCTGCAGCGCAGCAGTGGTGGCAATGGCCATGGCCTTCTCGCCGTAGAGCCTGGTGATCGATGCCATTCTCCTCTGCATATACAGCCCGAAGGAAAGCGCGAAACACAGTGCCAAAGCTGCCCCGAGAACGGCCCTGTGCCTTCTGTCCTTCGGTAGTGCGGACAGGACAATCGACTGGTTCATTGCCAAGAAGCGGACAAGGAGAAATGCCAAAAACAGCAACAGGAAGAGCCACAAGGGCCGCATGGTTTGGGTGTTGAACTCGGCGAGATCCTTGCCGGTCATATCCACCGCCAGAAGCGCAACGAGCGTTCCTCTGGCATCGCGGATGGGTGCGTAGCCGGTGAAGAACGTCCCCCATTTGTCGCTGTAGGGCTCACGCGTGGCCACCGGCACTTCATAGGCATGATCGCGCAACACATCGATGTACGACCCGTCATACTGCACGCCGGGAAAGCCCAAATCATCGGCGGACGTGATGGCGCCGTCACCGTTGGTATCGGGAACCTTGGAGGGGTGCTCGGCATCGGCATCGGCGATGAATTCAAACAGGGCGCCCGAAGCGGGAGGACGGAGCAAATAGACATACTTGATATCGGGATTTCTGCGCCGGATCTGCCGCAGTCGTTCGACGACTGTGCGGTAGACGGGAGACTCCA
>CAZULO010000180.1:0-6159 GCA_964621245.1 uncultured Flavobacterium sp. | reverse complement strand
TTACTCCAACTGAAAAAAGCAATTCTGCAGTATCAAAAGTATTAATACATTCTTCTCCTCCTTCAAGTCCTTTTATGGAATTTTCATTTAAAGCAATGACCATATTACCTGCTCCAAAAAACATAGAACCATAAACAACTACACTACCACCTCCCGTAAATGGAGCAGTAACTAATACTAAACCGCCTAAAGCACATCTAAAACTTGTATCACTTTTTTGTTCATCTATTAAATACTGAATGTAATTAGCATAAATTAATGGAACAGTAACAACATCACCTTTTTTAAAGTTAAAACTATTAAAATCGTCTTCAAATTTTAAATTAATAAAATCTGAAAATGGCTTACCAATTTTGTATTTATTGTTATATACATATTCATTATTACTATTGTTAGTATCAGAAATTCGAGTTACCACTACACAATCATTAACAGTAGTGGTTATCTTTTGAGAATAAATAGCATCATAAAAATCAAACTGTTTTCCATTTGAATTAATGTTAGATATTCCTGTATAGTAAATACTTAAATTATCTGTTTGATAAAATCTATTAACACTATTGTTTATTATAGTGTTTTCTACAATTGGTGTTGAAGGTGGTATTTCGTTATTAGATAGATTATTTACTACTAAGTAATTATCGTTATAAATTTCACATGACCATTTATACAATATATTTATACTTTTAATAAAGTTTTCATCTTTTATTTTAGTTTTTGAAAAAACATCTGAAATAAATTTTCCGGAATTATTCAAATAATTTAAAACATTGGTTTTTAACGCAATATCTTTTTTATTGTCTATACCTAACAAAAAGTCTGTAAATAAATTACTCATTAAATTATTACAACAAACTATCTTTTTAAAATTATCAAAAATTACATTATTATCAGCTCTTGAAACTAGTCGTATTATATTTTTTCTTAAACTTAATTTAATATCTTCATCATCAATACTTGAATAGATATTGTCTGCATTATTAAATACATCATTTAATAATTTTGAGTTTTGTTGCACATCTTGATCAGTTACTAATGAATTTAAGAGTGTGACATAAATAATTTCTTCATCTATATCACTTAACATAAAAGTTTTATTAATGTAATCCTCTGTAAACTCATCAAAAAGTAGTTTTCTACTTTCCACATCAACAAGTAAAAGTGCACTTACTGGATATTTTTTTAAATTATCATTATCCTTATTTTTAATAGCAGTACTTAATATATTTAACCAATTATTTTTTCTGTCAAAATTTGAATGAAAATCTAAAATCCCATTTTTAAAAGTGGTGTAAGATGATACAGGCATATTTATAAATATACCTTTTGCGGTTGGTGTTGCTAGAGTGTTTGACTTAAGTTTTGTTTTATCTTGGTCAGAAATAGTTCCTTCATATTGGAAGAAAAATCTTTTTTCTGTTCCATCTAAAGATGTAAATTGATTATTTATTAACTCATCGATTAACTGAACACCGCTGTAACTTCTACTAGTCGAATCGATTCTTACGTATAAATTAAGATTATCGTTATCAGTAGTAATTATACTTTTTTGTTTTATTTCTGTTGGTAGAAATTTGGTAGAAATAACAATTACCTCATTTAAATAAGTTTCTTTAATATATTTTTTGGTTTGTTCATCATAAAATAAATCTGAACTTGTTATATTATTTTGATTTACGTTATAACTAGATTCGCCTTTATAAATTGAAAAGACTTTTAAACTTTCAATAAATCTATTAGCTAATAATTTATCGCTAATTTGCTCCCCATCACTACTACTCTGAAACCCATAATATTTAAGTGCTGGATTATTAATTTGTGCCCAATCAGAATGCCATAACTCCGTTCCAGAGCCGTAATCCATAAGGTAAGGTGTTTTACTTTCGTCTGATTTCGAGTGAAAAGGATGTTGCAAGGCAAAAACTCCATGAGCCAACTCATGTGCTGCTGTTTTGTTGCTTGCATTCGGGAAAACATAGCCAAATTGTCCACCTAACGCCATAAACCCTTCTATTCCTTTATCGCTTGCTACGTTAGAATAGATTAAATAATAGGTTCTTGGGTCGTAATCAGGTAGCGCTTTAATTTGGGCGTTTATAGCTTTTTCTTCCTCCGTGTAATAGTCAAATACACCACTGTCGCTTGTGGTAATTTTGTTATCGCCACCACCATCGTAAGATATAACAGGAGCCGTTTTTATCGTTAACTTTACGCCCACTTTTTCGTAAATGGCTTGTAAATTAGCACTTGCCGTACTAGGAATACTACTTGCATTATTCAATGGAACAAAGGTGATATTAACCGGTTTTTCACTAAGGTGTACCAGCTTAAAGGCGCCAGCAATTTTGTATTTGTCGCCTTGTTTAATAGCTACTTGCACTTCTTCTTCGGCATAGGTTTTTGTGCCATTTAAAGTAAGTGTAAAAGTAGTACCATCTTTTACTTTATCTATTAGGATACCATGTTGCGTTTTAAAAATAATACTATCTAATTTGATTGCTGTATCAGTAATATCAATTTTAACTTTAATTACATCACTTTGCCCATTTAAAACGGCTTTGTAAGGTAAATAAGTACTGCCTACTTTGGCATATTTATCTTTAATGTAAAGTGGTGCCGTATCGGTAACAACATCCCAAGCGTATTTGGTATCCGGAGTGGTTTGAAAAGTAACGGTAAGTCCTTTTGCGGTAAATTCCGTAGTTTGTCCAGTTTAAGACACACTATCTATGTTTTGTGGGGTGGTGGCTGAAAAGTTTTGTGCACAACAAAAACCCCTTAATACTAGGAAGAAAAAAAGTAGTGCTATTTGTGTTTTTTTTATCATTTTAATTTTTAATTGCTTTTAAATCTTGAACCACGTGAAAGGATTCGTCAGGTGTGTGGGTTTACAAATTTATTCATCTAAAAACTCATTAAATAAAGTTTTATTTTCCTTAAACAAATAATATAATTTGGTTGTATTTAAAGCATTAAATTGACCTCTTGTTTTATCGAAAATTTGTTTAAAATTTTTATTGTCGTTTTGTAAATCCTGATTTGCTAAATCAGAGATAAATTTTGTTTTTAAATTTTTAAATACAAAATAAAGTTCTTCTATAGCAATAGGTAGTAATTCACTTGAATTCGTTTTTAGAAAACTTTTACCTGTTATACAATCTTTATATTTTAAAATGGAATAAGTCTTATTATCAAAATTCACTATCAATCTTGAATCTAAACAAATTGAGTCAGTAGGTTTTATTTTTAATGAATTAATCAAACTTCTATTCTTAGAGTTATCCTCGGCATCAAACTTTTCAACATTAATTGACTTCCACAGAAAAGAAGAAGTGATTTTTTTGGCTTTTAAAAATTCAACACCATTATAAGAACAAGAGTTGTCTTTTTTCATAGTAAATAACTCTAAATCAGCAGTATCAAATTTTTTGGATTGTAAGTAAAGCTTGTTAATATCTAAACTCTTATTTGTTGATCTTGTAAGGTTTATTAAATTATTCGTTTTTGTATCATTCAAATTTTCGCCATCAATTAACTGAAGTATCTTACAAGATTTAAACGTCCAAAGAATTTCATTAATATTTATTTGATTTCCTAATTTGTATATATACCATTTGTTTCCATTTTTAATACATGACAAATTAGTAGGCATCGTAAAATCGATATTTTCGTATTTAAAAATATAGTTTATGTAGCACATCTGATTACCATTATGTTCATATGAAAATTTGTGTAATAAAGTTACATAATTAGTATCATAATTCATCTTTTTTGTGGCATCAAAATGCTTTTGTTTTTTTGGACTATAATCAGCTGCATCAAAAAAAAGGCTTTTTAACGAAATACTATCAGTTGCAAAAAAATAAGCTTGGACTAATTCTTCTGGAGTTGATATAATTGTTTTTGACTTGGTTGAGGCCATCTTTACAATACTATTGGATGAATTATAGATAAAAAAATCTACTGGATATTCTTTATCATACTCAATTACACCTTGGGCGTTCAAGTAATTTGAAATTAAAATTATAAAAAGCAGGAAAAATTTATTTCTTAAAAACATTTATTTTATATATAAAGATTAATAGTAGTGTTAATAACAAAGAAAAATAAAAGTATAGGTTGATATAGTTACTTCTAGACATATATTTTAGGTATTCTTCATCATCTAAAAAAACGTTATCATTGATTTTATTTCTTAACAGAATCATTTTATCTTGTCCTTCATACTTAAATATATTGATCTTATATCTCTTTTGAAAATAATAGACTTCTTTTTTCTGCCCCTTTATAGATGTCAAATAAATACAAAACTTAAAAGTATCTGGAGTGGTCTTCCCTTCATCCATGTTGTATCTAATGGAATCTACAGTCAAAGTATCCTTGGTCATAAATTCATTCGAATTTGAAATAGCTTTTACATCATTAAAAGGATCTGTAAAAGTCCCGCCACCAATCTTCATAATTACCACTATACTAGCAATTATAACATTTAAAGTAATTAAAAATTTTAAAGTTTTATTTAATTTCATCTCCCTCTAGTGCGATCTTTTTTCTTGTACTCCTTCCAATTCTATTTACGCTTTGTTTAACTGTTTTTATCTGTTTTACTTGCTTTTTTTTTGTGGGAACGAGGTAGAAGCTCGCGTTAACGGGGCGATATTTATGAAGATTAGAAAAGTAGTACTATACGGCTTTTACAGTTTTGTATTGCCAAACACCTGATATTTCTAACAATGTTAAACCTGGTTGTTTTTCTCCAAAACTAAATACAATTAAGTAATTCGATTTGCAGTTTTTGCATGCTACAGACAAATACAAAGTCGCTAAGTCATTAACTGTTAACTCTCCTAAATATGAAGCCCATGGCGATGTTTGTGTAGCTATTTTATTTTTTATAACTTCATCTTTGGTCAAAATTTTGCCGTTTTCATAAATCTCTAAAAATCCAAAACCAGTTTCATAAGGCGTTATGTTAAACTCATTCTCACAATTACATGTGGTACATTTAAATCGGTGATTTACAAATGAATTAATTTCATCGTTACTAAAAGTACGATTTGAGTTCGGAATCAAATTCGTAATTACTATTTTATCGTTAATTCTAGTCATCATTACTGTATTACTGTACCTATAAGGTTGTTGAACTTTCCACTAGGGCTATTCTTAATTGTAATTTTTATATATCCTTCTTGTGCCAATTTATTCCATGTTTTCGGATAGCCAGTTGCTGGGTCTATTGGAATTTTCCACATAGTTTGTTTACCTCCACCAATTTGATTGAACCATGGAATAATCTCACCTGTTTGACCTTTAAATGGCAAGTCGTTTAGTATTTCAATTTCATAATAAAAATCATAAGCGTTTTCTGCTTGATTTAATGCACGTTGACCAAATGAGTAACTATTCCCGTTCGGCATAGGGCTTGTAAAGTTACCTCCTAAATTTGGTGTTCCCGAACCGTTGTAAGATCCTACAGCACCTCCATAACGGTCGAATTTCATTCCAGCTTTTAAATCTATATTATCAATAATATTATAACCTCCATTTGCTGGTGGCCAACCACCATTAAGCTTATTATTCTTAAATAATATTTCCAATTCTCCCCACTTACCCTGCTTATATAAATCAAAAGCTTGATTTCTGATTATTTGACTTACTGCACCAGCTTTATCAAAGGTAGAAGCAAATTCATCAACAGTTTTAAAGAATTCGTCTGTTACATTACCCGCCCCGCTAACAACACTCTTCCATTTTAAATATCCACCGGCCGCTTTTATATCATCGATTTTACTAGACACAAGCGTTAATTCGTCTACATTATTTCTTAATGCGAAAGCTTCATCATGTAAAATTTTATAAGACGTAAAACCTTCTTCATTTCTATTTATAAAACTTTTAAAAGCTGCTGAAACTGAGCTAGATTTTAGATCATTTTGAAGCGAGGTAAACCAACTTTGTGCATGTACAGTAAAACCTATTACAAATATTATTAGATGAATAATAAATTTAAACTTTCTTCTCATAATTAATTACAAATTAAACTATTTGGTTATTTACCACTTACTAAAAAGTATAATTACTAATTATACAATGCTTTGCGATGGTCTCCAGACTTCGCAAAAATAAGTATTAACAAGCTCTTTTTTTAAATCCGCCTGA
>CAZULO010000179.1:0-6171 GCA_964621245.1 uncultured Flavobacterium sp. | reverse complement strand
ATGTAAGAAAGTACTTTTGTGTCATGCCTGATTTTTTACAAATATAAGAAATGTGTTAAAAACACTAAAAATAAATTTCATATTTCACACTCTTTTTTTTACAGCTATTTACAACATACTACCCGTTGGGTAGTGTTAAAACTACCCATTAACTACCCCTAAAAAAATAGGTTTTCTAACAATTACGTACGAATTTTGAAATAAAGACCAATTCATATGAAACTGTTTGAAAGATTAAAAAATTATTTGAAACTTTTCTCTATCAAAAGAGATGAAGCTATTTATACCTGTTTACAAAATAACATTCCATTAACTAATGAAAACATTGAAGAGGTAATAGGTATTTTAAAACAAAAAAACAATCAAAGTAACAAAACAATTCAAAAACAAAATTCATAAACAATAACCCTTAAATTAAAACAAAATGAAAAAAATTTTTACTATTTTATTCTTAACATTTAACTTTTTATGTTTTTCACAAAACATTACAATTTCTGGAGCGGGCACTACTAGTGTAAATGGCACATACACACAAAATGGTATGCAAGCAGGAAAACCAATATATTTAGGACCTAACACTAATTATATTAATTGGACAGGAAGTTTTTGGCTAATTAGATCTGCTAACGCTGTTTATTACTACTCTGCAGACAATGTAGCAACACCTGACTTGGTAACAACCTGGAATTTAGATGAAGATGGTATTCTGCCAGTTCCACAAGTTACAACTTTATCTATTATAGGATTTAATAAAGACCATGTGAGTATTTTTCCCAACCCTACCACAAATTCAATTAACATATCAGGGTTAACAAATAAAGAAAGTTTTACCATATATGATGTAATGGGAAGAACCATATTAAACGGCATATTACCTTCTAACAATACTATTAATCTTGAAAAATTTGCAAATGGAAATTACTATTTAAAGCTTTCAAATGGTTTAACTTATACAATTCTAAAAAAATAATAAACTTGAAAAACATAGAAAAATATAAACTAGAATTACTATTGTTTACTTTATATAGTATTATAATAGTACTATTTTATTTATTCCGTTTAACCTAAATCTAATTTTTATGAATCAAAAAAAAATACTCCTAGGCCTTTTACTATTTGGAGCCACACAAGTAAACGCACAACAAACTACTACTTCAACTGGTGGCAACACCTCTGGACCAAACGGAAACGTGAATTACACTGTAGGGCAAGTCGTTTACACCACAAACACAGGAACAACTGGTTCCGTAGCACAAGGTGTGCAACAAGCTTTTGAAATTTATACACTATTAGGTGCGGAAAATTTCAATATTAATTTACAAATGGCGGTATTTCCAAATCCTACTACCAATTGGTTACAATTAGATATCAAAAATTATGGTTTTGAAAAATTAAGCTATCAAGTTTTTGACATAAATGGGAAATTGGTGCTTCAAAATAAAATTAGCTCAGAAACTACAACTATTAGTATGGAAAACTTATCTACAAACATTTATGTATTAAAGGTTTTAGATAATAACAAGGAAGTGAAGACATTTAAAATTATTAAAAAATAACCCAAAATGAAAAACATTAGACAATTATTAATGTTGGTTTTATTCACATTCTTAACATTACAAACATATGGAATGAATCTATTTGTGCAAACACCTAATAATGGAACTATTTCATTAGATGTAGAGCCTTCAGATAGTGGAGAAAATGTTAAGAACAAGATATTTGATCAAATTTCCGTTCCAGTTATAAACCAAGTCATATCTTGGAATGGTACAACAATTCAAGACGGTCAAACTCTTGCTGATGTTGGTATTGTTGCTAATAATAGTACAATTACATTAACTGTTACAAACACAACTCAAGTGCCTGAAAAAATGAGCTACCAAGCCGTGGTGCGTAACACTTCCAACAACTTAGTAACCAACCAACCGGTGGGTATGCAAATTAGCATTTTACAAGGTTCGGCTACAGGAACAGCCGTTTATGTAGAAACACAAACCCCAACCTCTAATGCGAACGGATTAGTGACGCTAGAAATTGGTGGTGGTACAGTAGTTTCAGGAAACATGGCTACTATCAACTGGGCAAATGGTCCGTATTTCATTAAAACAGAAACCGACCCAACAGGCGGTTCTTCCTATACTATTACAGGTACTTCTCAATTATTGAGTACGCCTTATGCATTATATGCTAAAACTTCAGGAAGTTCAACTCCTGGTCCACAAGGTCCAGCAGGTGCTAACGGTTTAGACGGAGCAACTGGTCCAATGGGACCACAAGGTCCTCAAGGTTTAACAGGACCACAGGGTCCAGCAGGAGCTAATGGTTTAGACGGAGCAACAGGTCCTATGGGTCCGCAAGGTATTCAAGGTCCAGTAGGTCCAATGGGACCACAAGGTCCAGCAGGAGCAAATGGTTTAGATGGTGCAACAGGTCCGATGGGTCCTCAAGGTATTCAAGGTCCAGTAGGTCCAGCAGGAGCTAACGGTTTAGATGGAGCAACAGGTCCGATGGGTCCTCAAGGACCGATTGGTTTAACAGGAGCAGCAGGTCCACAAGGCCCAGCAGGAGTTCCTGGTGCTAACGGACAAGGTGTGCCAACTGGTGGAACAACTGGTCAAGTTTTAGCTAAAGTAAATGCTACTGATTATAATACACAATGGGTAACGCCAAGTGGTGGCACATCTTTGCCAGCACAAACTGGAAACGCAGGTAAAGTATTAACAACAGACGGTACAAACCTAAGCTGGACAAACGCACCCATTTTAGGAACATTACAAGTAAGTCCTGTTACCTCTGCAATGTCAAATAATATTGTGGTAACTGATTTGAATGTTAGAATTATCATGATTGATTTTCAAAATGGTAGTGTCGCTGCAGCAGGTACTGAATTAAATCTTACGTTACCAAGTGCAGCAAGTTATCCTTCTGGAACTATAATTTCATTTATCATAACAAATACAAACACAGCACCAAATGCTACTCAAACTACTAGGTTTACTTCTTCTGGCTCTACAATAACAGCTAACTCATTAAATAATGTTTCAGCTTCTAGTGCTCAAATACCACTTAACGGTGTAAATAGTCGTTTTGTATTTGTAAGTGATGGCATAAGTAGATGGTTTAGAGTAAATTAATTCTAGAAAATAATCAAATAACAATTTAAAAACAAAAATTATGGATGAATTTATCGGAACAATACAAATGTTTGCAGGCAATTTTGCCCCACAAGGCTGGATGTTTTGTCATGGGCAAACTGTATCAATTAGCCAATATACTGCATTGTTTTCAATTATAGGTACAACGTATGGAGGCGATGGTGTAAACAATTTTGCTTTGCCTGATTTAAGAGGTCGCGTACCTGTAGGTTCAGGTGAACCAAAATCAGAAAAATTATTAACATTTTACGAAGGTAAAACTGTAGGGGAAAAAGAAGTGGTTTTAAATCCCAATAATATGCCAAAGTTACAAGCTACCGCAGTAATAAAAGACCTTAAAGCGGTTGCAAAAGGGGTAATTGAAGATACGATTAAGCCTGTTATTAATATTCCATGTAGCGATAATAGTGCAGATTCAAATAATCCAAAAGGAAAATATATTGGACTAAGTGATGCTGTCAATAATAATAGTTTAGAAGCAAATATTTATGGTAATACTGCCAATACATTTATGAAACCATTTGAAAATAGTAGCCGGGTTTCTATAAAAGCGGAACTGCCAGTAGTAACTGATGGAACACCAACTGTAGATATCAATATTGGAACACCAACTCCAAATGGAATACCTACTTATCAGCCTTCTTTGGGTATCAATTTCATTATATGTGTTGTTGGGGTATATCCACCTAGACCTTAAAATTAAAATTTTAAAACAACTCATCATGAATAAAAATATATTACTCGCAGGACAATCATTGTGGAGAAACAAAAGTTCGGAAAACAAACTTATCTCCGAGAATGGTTTATACGAATTAGTTCTTCAAGAACACGATGGAAATTTGGTTTTATATGAAAAAAATTCAAAAGAACCATTGCCAGTTTTTGCTTCAAATACTCAAAATTCAAAAATTGAAGCAGCAGTATTTCAAGAAGACGGAAATTTTGTTTTATATGAAAATGGAGCCAATCGAAAAAATCCACTGTGGGATTCAAAAACTTATAATACTTCGGCTCATAAATTAAAATTAGAAAATTCTGGGGCTATTTGTTTGTATGATAAAAATGATAAACTTGTTTTTGTTATCAATAGTCAACGATGGATGAGTGCATTAAATGATTCATTGAACTTGAAAGACATCTGTATGCCTGGTAGTCATGATGCTGGAATGTATTTTACAAGTTTAAATTTCAATGGTGATGGTGATTTACTTGGTAGTGGGATAGCCTTAACCCAGTCAAAGAATTTTAGAGAGCAACTTGATTTTGGTATTCGATATTTTGATTTGAGACCAGAATATGACTCTAGCAAAAGAGGAGAAAATAGATTTCATGTTTATCACGGAATGGCAACTGGTCCACTAATTAAAGATATTATGAATGATATCATAAGTTTTTTTGAGCATCCTAACGGAAAAAATGAAACTGTGATTATAGGATTAACCAATTTTAAATCATTTGAAAAAGATTCGGAAAAAATTGATTTACTCAACTTTATAATCGAAAAATTAGGAAGGTTTATGTATAGATTACCGAATGACAAAAATCTAGGAAGCTTAAAACTCTCCGAAGTCAGGGGCAAGATTATATTTTTATTAGATGTTAGTGATGAGAAAGGTGAATATAGTAGATTAACTAAAGCAAATTCTATTTCTCACTTTTTTACTAAGCAAATTTTCAAGTCTTGTGTTTTTGATGAATATGCAAATACAACTAGTTATGAATACATGTACAAAAATCAAATTAATCATTTTAAATCATTTAACCAAGAAAAATTATTCCTGCTGAATTGGACTCTAACACCGCCATCAGATTGGATCGGGGCAATTTTATCTGGCATACAAGAATATGGGAAATTTACACCAATTGGTATAATTTGCAAAGCGCTTGGCATCGACCTTGATAAAATAAATGTTAAAAAATATGCTAAAGAAATCAATCCGCACTTATCAAGATGGGGACATGCACGAGAAGGTCTTTTTAAACCAAATCAACATGGCAAAATAGTAAATATCTTGAATGGGGATTTTTGGGAAGAAGCAGACATTGACGTCCTGAAAGTATGTTTTGAAATTATGAATAACAGATAATTAATTGTGTTTTATATTATTTTTAATCTTCGACTACAGATTGATTAACCGTTACTGCTCGATTCCCATCGTGTGGTTCAATTAACCAAAAATATAACGAAAACGGCATCAAGAAATACCAATCTTGATGCCGTTTAAAAAATAACATTAAATGAGAAAACTCTTCTTTTTGGGTTTAAGCCTTTTCGCTTTAAACACATTCGCCCAAGCTCCAGAAAAAATGAGCTACCAAGCAGTAGTGCGTAACACTACCAATAATTTAGTAACCAACCAACCGGTAGGCATGCAAATTAGCATTTTACAAGGTTCGGCTACGGGAACAGCCGTTTATGTAGAAACACAAACCCCAACCTCTAATGCAAACGGTTTAGTGAGCATAGAAATAGGTGGTGGTTCAGTAGTTTCAGGAAACATGGCTACTATCAACTGGGCAAACGGTCCGTATTTCATCAAAACAGAAACTGATCCAACAGGCGGTTCTTCCTACACTATCACAGGTACTTCTCAATTATTGAGTGCGCCTTATGCTTTATATGCTAAAACTTCAGGAAGTTCAACTCCTGGTCCACAAGGTCCAGCAGGAGCTAATGGTTTAGACGGAGCAACAGGTCCTATGGGTCCGCAAGGTATTCAAGGTCCAGTAGGTCCAATGGGACCACAAGGTTTAACAGGACCACAAGGTCCAGCAGGAGCAAATGGTTTAGATGGTGCAACAGGTCCAATGGGACCACAAGGTATTCAAGGTCCAGTAGGTCCAGCAGGAGCTAATGGTTTAGACGGAGCAACAGGTCCTATGGGTCCGCAAGGTCCTCAAGGTTTAACAGGACCACAAGGTCTAGCAGGTGCAAACGGTTTAGACGGAGCAACAGGTCCTATGGGTCCTCAAGGTCCACAAGGTTTAACTGGACCACAAGGCCCAGCGGGAGTTC
>CAZULO010000178.1:0-6196 GCA_964621245.1 uncultured Flavobacterium sp. | reverse complement strand
AGGTGAATTAGTAAAAAGACCTAAACGTAAATCAGAATAATTATGGAAATCTTATCAAAAATCAGTATTGTAATCGTAGCAGTTTTACATTTGTATTTCTTATGGTTAGAAATGTTTGTTTGGACCACAACTGGAAAAAAAGTATTCAAAACGTTACCTGAACATTTATTTGAACCTACTAAAACGTTAGCGGCTAATCAAGGTTTGTATAACGGGTTTTTAGCAGCAGGATTAATCTGGTCTTTATTTATTTCTGATGTGATTTGGAGTAAAAACATCGCTTTTTTCTTTTTAGGTTGCGTTTTAGTTGCCGCTATATATGGATGGTATTCGGTTTCTAAAAAGATATTTTTCGTGCAAGGTATGCCTTCAATAATAGGAATTGTGTTGGTTTATTTGAGCTAATTGTATAAAAAACCGCAGATTCACAGATTAATTTAAAAGTTAAAATATGTGAATCTGTGGTTAATAAAAATTTTATGCTTCAACATTTATTTCCGATACCATTTGGAGTAAAAACATCCCTTTTTTCTTTTTAGGTTGCGTTTTAGTTGCTGCTTTATATGGATGGTATTCAGTTTCTAAAAAGATATTTTTCGTGCAAGGTATGCCTGCAATTATAGGAATTGTGTTGGTTTATTTGAGCTAATTGTATAAAAAACCGCAGATTCACAGATTAATTTAAAAGTTAAAATATGTGAATCTGTGGTTAATAAAAATTTTATGCTTCAACATTTATTTCCGTCACTATTTGGAGTAAAAACATCGCTTTTTTCTTTTTAGGTTGCGTTTTAGTTGCTGCTTTATATGGATGGTATTCGGTTTCTAAAAAGATATTTTCGTGCAAGGTATGCCTGCAATAATAGGAATTGTGTTGGTTTATTTGAGCTAATTATGAATATAGAATAGTGTATGAGTTATACAAAAAAAGCCTTAAGAAGTTTCTTAAGGCTTTTTTCTTTAATGTCGACTTCCTTTCCAAGTTCCGCCGTATTTATAATGTTCTAAATTTTTATGTTTTTCACAACAACTTTTGCAAACAAAAATCCAAGCTTTACTTTTCTCAATTTTAATTCGGTACATTACCGTTTCTTCAATTTTACACGTGTCACATATTTTAGATTTCATAATTTACGATACTTCAACTTGAAAGCTTTTCAAAAAGTGAATCGATTTTTCAATATCGTAATGTAAAATTCGGTCTTCTGTCACTAAAGGCACCTCTTCTCTGTAAGTTTTGACAAAGGCTTCAATAAAAGCGCTTGATTTTAAAGGACGTCTAAATTCTAAAGCTTGAGATGCATTAAATAGTTCAATTGCCAGAATTCGCTCTAAATTCTCTACAATTTTTAAAGTTTTTGTTGCTGCATTTGCCCCCATACTCACATGGTCTTCTTGACCGTTGCTCGAAACAATACTATCAATACTTGCAGGAGTTGCCAATTGTTTGTTCTGACTTACAATACTTGCAGCTGTGTATTGCGGAATCATAAAACCTGAATTTAATCCTGGATTACTGACTAAAAATGCAGGTAATTCTCTTAAACCTGAAATCAATTGATAGGTTCTTCTTTCCGAAATACTTCCTAATTCTGCTAATGCGATTCCTAAATAATCTAACGACATCGCTAAAGGTTGTCCGTGGAAATTTCCACCTGAAATAATTTCATCTTCACCTACAAAAATATTTGGATTGTCTGTTACCGAGTTAATCTCTGTAGTAAATACTTTTTTTACGTGGTCAATTACATCTTTAGAAGCACCATGAACTTGTGGAATACATCTAAAGGAATACGGATCTTGTACGTGTTTTTTGGGTTGTGCAATAATCTCACTTTCGTCTAGTAATTTTAACATTTGTTCAGCAGTGGCTAATTGTCCTTTGTGTGGACGAACCAAATGAATCAATTCGTTAAAAGGTTCTTTTCTTCCATCAAAACCTTCTAAGGAAACGGCGCTTATTATAGTAGCTAATTCCGCTAATTTTTCGGATTGGATTAAGTTGTAAACCCCGTAAGCACTCATGAATTGTGTTCCGTTTAATAAAGCCAAACCTTCTTTAGATTTTAGAGTAATAGGAGCTAAGTCTAACTTTTCTAATACTTTATGTGCTGGCTGACGAAACCCATCGTAAAACACTTCTCCTTCAGCAATTAACGGCAAACATAAATGAGCTAAAGGCGATAAATCACCGCTGGCTCCTAAGGAACCTTGCGTGTAAACTATGGGTAGAATATCATGATTATATAAGTCGATTAATCGTTCAACCGTTGCCAACTGAACACCTGAATGTCCGTAACTTAACGATTGAATTTTTAATAGTAACATTATTTTTACAATCTCATGAGGCACTTCATCTCCTGTACCGCAAGCATGAGATTTCATTAAGTTTTCTTGAAGTTTAGTCAGGTTTTCTGTAGATATCTTTATGTTGTATAAAGAACCAAATCCAGTATTAATTCCGTAAATGGCTTTGTCGTTAGAGGCCATTTTTTCATCTAAATAAACCCTGCATCTATTAATTTTAGCAGTAGCTTCTTCAGAAAGCGCAAGTTTTTGACCTTCGAAAATAATTTCTTTTACTTTATCTATAGTTAATAAGGAAGAATCTATATAATGCATTTGTTTTTTGTTTTAGATGTCAAAATTCCATAAACAAATCTAAAAATCCAACAATTATTAAAAATATTTACTAAATTTTACTAAAATCATAATTTAATGCACATTTAGGTTTCGTTTTTTGAGATTTTTCAATACTTTAGCAACTTAATTTTTTATTCAATCACAACATGAAAAATACAGCATTAACGGCTATTCACGAAAGTTTAGGAGCAAAAATGGTTCCTTTTGCAGGATATAATATGCCTGTGCAATACGAAGGTGTAAATTTAGAACATGAAACGGTACGAACTGGAGTAGGGGTTTTTGATGTGTCGCACATGGGAGAATTTATTTTAAAAGGAGAAAATGCTTTAGCTTTAATTCAGAAAGTAACTTCTAATGATGCTTCTAAATTGATAGATGGCAAAGCGCAATATTCTTGTTTACCAAATAACGAAGGTGGAATTGTAGATGATTTAATCGTTTATAAAATTGCGGATAATCATTATATGTTAGTAGTAAACGCATCAAATATTGAGAAAGATTGGAATTGGATTGCCGCTCAAAATGATTTAGGTGTAGAGATGCAAAACCTTTCAGATAGTTACTCTTTATTGGCTATCCAAGGCCCAAAAGCGGCAGAAGCGATGCAGAGTTTAACAGCTATCGATTTAGTAAATATGCCTTATTATTCTTTTCAAATTGGTGAGTTTGCAGGAAAACAAGATGTAATTGTTTCGGCTACAGGTTATACAGGTTCTGGCGGATTTGAGATTTATTTTAAAAATGAAGATGCCGTAACTATTTGGGCCAAAGTATTTGAAGCTGGTGCTGCATTCGGAATTAAACCAATTGGTTTAGCGGCGCGAGATACTTTGCGTTTAGAAATGGGATTCTGTTTGTATGGAAATGATATTAACGATATTACTTCTCCATTAGAAGCTGGATTAGGATGGATTACGAAGTTTGACAAAGAATTTACGAATTCGGAAAACTTGAAAAAACAAAAAGAGGCAGGTGTTGCTAGAAAATTAGTTGGTTTTGAAATGGTAGATAGAGGAATTCCTCGCCACGATTATGAAATTGCAGATGCAAATGGAACTGTTGTTGGAATTGTAACTTCAGGAACACAATCTCCAAGTTTAGGAATTGCAATTGGAATGGGATATGTCCCAACAGAATTAGCTAGTCCAGATGCTGAAATTTATATTCGAATTAGAAATAAAGATGTTAAGGCAAAGGTGGTAAAAATGCCGTTTTTTAAGAAATAATTATTTATTGACTTTTTATTTTGTCAGAAAATAAATGTTTTTATCTTTGCCGAAATTAAACAAATTAATTAAGAAAAAAATTGTTTTAACTGCTGTTGCAGTTTTAGGTTTTGTAGTATCAAATGCTCAAGAAGTGAAGTATGGTGCTAAATTAGGTTTAAACTTTTCAAATTATGCTGGTGATGTAGAAGATGCTAATGGGAAATTAGGTTTACAAGTTGGTGGATTTGCGGAAATCAAAATTTCTGATAAATTCGCGATTCAACCAGAATTATTATTCTCTGCACAAGGATATAAGTCTGAGGAATCATCTTCTAACTCTTCTAGGGAGTATACAGAAAAATTGAATTATCTTAATATTCCAGTAATGGCTAAATACTATGCTACAGAAAAATTATTTATTGAAGCAGGTCCTCAAATTGGATTTTTATTAAGTGGAAAAGCTGAATTTGAAGGTTCACAAAATTTTGGTGGAACAACAACTACTTTTTCAGGCTCTGAAGACATTAAAGATGATTTTAATTCAACTGATTTTGGTTTAAATATTGGTTTAGGTTTTAATTTTACTGAAAATATCGGTGCAGGATTAAGATACACTTCTGGTTTATCTAACATAATTAAAGATGCTGAAGATGGTTATAAAATTACAAACAATAACCTAGCGCTTTCAGTTTCTTACACTTTCTAATATTATCAGAAAAAAGTAATAGAAAAAAAACCTGCTAATTAGCAGGTTTTTTTATGATTGTGATTGAGGCAGTTTCTTCTTTATTTAAAGTGGCAAGTAATTCAAAACTTCTGTTTTTGTCGTGAAGTTCTAATTTAGCTGTATTAGGTTTAATTTTTCCTTCATTAGTTGCTACTATTTTAAAAGTGTCATTTTTGCCTGACAATACTATGTTTAGGGTTTTCTTTTTATTGGTTACAAGGTAAGAAGATAAGAGGATTTTGTTGTTGTGATAAACGTTAATAATATCGCCATCTTCCTGACCATTATCCCAAATATCTAGTTGAACCGAGTTAGATTCCCAAAATACATTCAAATTCTGATCTTTACTTAATCTATTAATTTTTAAACTATCAAGAATTTTTACAGGATTTGATTTTTCTTTTGTTTTAGTATCAATTTTTTTAGATTTCTGAATTTTTTTATTGACTTTATTAACCAAATTATAGATTTTATTACTTCCTATTAATGTAATGGTACCGTCAATACATTTCGTTTTATTGTTGTAAAGCCCTTTAAAAGCTCCTTCTAACTTACTGGTGTTTTCTACTAATTTAATTTTACCAGAAAAATTCACAAAACAAAAAGAGTTTTCATCAAATTTTGATTTAGTGTATAAAATATCTCTTTCCTGAAATGAAAATTGTTTCTTGGATTTATCATAAGTTCCATTAATGCTGTTTTTAGTTTCATGTGCTCCGTCAAGATCAGTAACGGAATAACCATTAATTTTACCATTTTGTTCTGTAAAAACTAGTCGGTAAGTAATAAGTGTCTTGTCGTTTCCATTAAGTTTTAATGCGCCGTAAAACTCGTAATTGGTCTGTGAATAACTATTTATAGCAAGTAAGGCAAGTAATGTTAAAAAATATTTAACGTTTTTCATTGTGGGTTGAGTTTAATTATTATTTTTGTGTAAATCTAAAACTTTTTTTTTATGAAAATTAAATTATTTTTATCAGCATTGATGTTGATGGTTGGAACGTTAACTGCTACTTACGCTTCGTTCCCAGTTCAAAGAACTACAACAAACAACACTAACTCTACAGTAGTAGTTGAAAACCAAGACGATGAGTTGTCTTCTCCTGCAGCTGCTGCTGAAGGTAAAAGTCAAATTGTAGCTGCAATTTTAGCTTTTGCTATTGGAGGTTTAGGAATTCACAGATTTTACTTAGGGTACACTTGGCAAGGAATTGTACAATTACTTACTTTAGGTGGTTGTGGAATTTGGGCTTTAATTGATTTAATCAGAATTTGTACTGGTGATTTACAACCTAAAAACGGTAGTTACGCTAAAACATTTTAATTAAATGATTAAGAAAATCTTTTTCTACACGTCAAATATAGTCACTATATTAGCACCAATAGTGTTATTGTTTTTTCCTGCCACAACTTTTGATAAAGGGGAAAGTATTTGTTTATCTGTTCAATTAGCAGGTGTGGAATGTTATGCATGTGGACTAACAAAGGGAGTGATGCACTTCATACATTTGGATTTTTCAAAAGCTTGGGAATTTAATAAGTTAACTTTTATTGTAGTTCCAATGCTTGGTGTATTATGGGTTAGATCTATTTATGACATCCAAGGAAAAAGAAT
>CAZULO010000177.1:0-6231 GCA_964621245.1 uncultured Flavobacterium sp. | reverse complement strand
GCTGGGTTGAAGGTTACAACTCCGGTAGCTGGGTTTAATGTCCAAACGCCTTGGGCTGTAGTGATTGTATCTTGGATGCCAACTGTTGCTGGATCTAGATCAACTGTAAATTGTCCAACTCCGTTTACCGGTGCGGTTGGGTTACCATTAGAATTCGTATCGTTTGCTAAAACATTAACTGTACCATTTGCGCCATCTTCTGTTAATGGTGTAGCACTTTGGTCATCATCGTTAGCACAATTTTGCGCATTGATACTAAATGGTGTAGATGCCGCTGAAGTACAACTTCCATTTCCTGCTGTTACAGTGTAACTTGTTGCTGCTGTCATTCCACTAATTACTCCACCTGCACCTGCTGTTGGTCCTGCTGGTGTAAATATATATGTTAAAACATTGCTGTAATTTGTGATTGTTGCTGTTCCTGCTGTTGAACATGAAGCAGTTGTTGTATTAATAGTTGGAACTGCTGGAGTAGTCAACTGTGCATTGATACTAAATGGTGCAGATGCCGCTGAAGTACAACTTCCATCTCCTGCTGTTACAGTGTAACTTGTTCCTGCAATCATTCCACTAATTACTCCACCTGCACCTGCTGTTGGACCTGCTGGTGTAAATATATATGTTAAAGAATTACTGTAATTCGTGATAGTTGCTGTTCCTGCTGCTGAACATGAAGCAGTTGTTGTATTAATAATTGGAACTGCTGGGGATTGCGATGGATTAACACTAAAAGTACTCGAAGCATTAGATGTACATCCACCACCTCCTACAGTAGCTGTTACTGTATATGAAGTATTTGGGATTAAATTACTAATTACTCCACCAGCACCCACGGTAGGTCCGGCAGGTGAAAAAGTATACGTAAATGAACCATCATAATTTGTTATTGTTGCGGTTCCTGGGCTAGCACAAGTTGCAGCGCTTGTAGTAACTGTAGGTGCAGCAGGAGGTGTACATGTTATTGTTATGATTAAATTAGCGGTTGCAGAATTACCTGAACCCGGAATATTATCACTAATTGTATACGGTATTGAATCTGTTAAAGTTTGACCAGAAGTTAATGCTAATACTGTAGGATTACTAGAATTTAAAGTATACGTATAACTTCCATTAGCATAAATTATAAATGTACCGTAAGTACCCGCTACAGGAACCCCAACGTTAGCTGATGAACCATTAACCAGTAAAACCCCAGAAGCTTCATCATCTTGCCAAAGCAAATCAGTTAGTCCTGCTATTTGACCTCCAGGATCAACCGCAGTTGCAAAAGGACCATAGTTGTAGTAAAAATCCAATTTGTCAATTGGGCTAGAAAAAGAAACGGTTACATTACCATGTGCATCGTTAGGAGGAACACTACCTGTTCCATAAAAGGTATCTGAACCGGTTTGCACTATTGAACCTGCAACTTGTTTGTTGTAAGTAACATTAGTTCCTGCTAGAGTACCAACCACTCTCATTTGATCTTCCCATGAATTACCTTGCGAAAAATCAATATCGGATAAGGCAAATGCAATATTTGTTACAGGCTTACTAAAGTTAATAGTTAATCTATTGTCCCCTGCTGGATTAACTGCTGGGTCTGAAGCAAATGCAAGATATCCTGTATGACCTCCATTAGTTCCTGTCTGAACTGTTTGATTTCCTGCACTTTCTACTCCTGCAGGTACGTTTTTAACAAAAGATACAACAACTCCTGATACTGTTCTATTTGTACCGTCTATAGGTGTTCCGTTTGTTGGATATTGAACCTCCCAAATAAATTGTGACGTATTTCTATCTAGTCTATCTGAGCCTAATCCACTATCATCTGTAATAACATTACCAGATGCTGTAGGAGTTGTACCAACAGTAACATTATTGGTATTATTAGTAGCTACAGGTGGCTCTGTTACTCCATTGATAGTAACTGTTAAATAACCATAATCAAAGTTACCCACATTATCCCTAACCTTGTAAGATATTATATCGGTTATTGAGTTACCATTTTTTAAACCTTTAACTGTAGAGTTATTTACATCTACATTATAAGTGTAAGTACCATTACTTTGTACAGTTAGAGTACCATATGTTGTAATGTAAGCTACACCAACAAAAGATGTATACCCATGAACTTCAGTTATTGTTTTTGTATCTACCGCAGTAGCATCAGTATCGTTTGTAACTAAATTTCCAACGATTGCTAAAGCAGAATTTGCTGCTACTGTATTGGTATCATCAACTGCAACAGGATCACTACCAGTTGATAAATTTGTATATGCAGATAAAGTATTATTAGGATCTGTAACACTTATAACCGCATAGCGTCGTGTGTCGCCTATAGCTGGATTTGTATGTCTATAAACTTGATTACGTAATAGAACTTCTAGATTATCGACTAAAATTGGTTGTCCAAAAACCTCAGTAATGTTAAAAACATTTGCTGTAGCATGAGAAATACGTAAGGTATTTGTACCCACAACAATATCATAAGTAGTTGCAGAGGCAACACTTATTTGATAAATACCTAAATTTGTATTAGCGGTATTGTATACCCATAAAAATTCATTCGCCGCGTTTGGAACTCCAGCCGGAACCCCATTTGTGTTGACTGAAAAAGTTATTATGGCACTTGTTGCTGTACCGGTTGTAGTTATTATCTCCGTGTTAAATACACACATTGGATATAATGTACCAGCCGCATTAACCAATACTTCATGATTAACTCCTGGTGTTGGTCCATTTAAGTCAATACCAGTAACCGTTGAAATCACATTCCCTTTTGAAGCCTTTTGATTCGTCAAAAAGTTCTTATTCAAAGAATTTTTATTAGATTGGGTTGAAAATGAACCGATATCGTTAAATAGATTACTATCATCGTTTTTTTTCAAATTGTTAATTTCACCAAAACTTGCATTTTGTGCAGTCATAAAATTGAATGCAAAAAACAATAAAACAAATAAAAATCTAAATAAATTGAAACAATTAGTTGGAGCACTACGTTTCTCTAGGGTAAAGATTGTAATCATAAGCTATATTTAATAGTTATTTTGTATAGAATTGTAATGAAATATAAAATTTCAAAAACAGAACTTTATAAATTTACGTAAAATAAGAATCAATAGTTTCAAATTTAAAAAAAAAATTGATAAAATACAATTGTCTTAAAAATAATCGTTTAACAAAAGTATTAACTTTTTTTTAAGATATTTGCGATTAGACTTACAAATCTTTGTAGAATAAATACTACACGGTTTTTTAATCAAAAAATATGATTTTTATAAAAAAATTTAAAATAAAAATAGGGCTGTTTTTTAGTCTATTCTTTACTATTGGTTATGCTCAAAACACCTATCATGAAGCATGGTTTTCGGCTGATTCTAAACATTTACCACAAAACTCTATTAAAAGTATTGCACCTGATACCTATGGATTTGTTTGGATGACAACTGAAAACGGATTGGTACGATTTGATGGGGAAAACTTCAAAAACTTTAACAATAGTACAATGGAATTGCAATCCAATCGTTTCTTGTATTTGTTTGGTTCAATTAAAAAAGATGCCTTATATGCCTTTACAGATGAACGAGCCGACTTCGTTTCAATTTCAAAAAGAAAGGTAAAAAAAATTAAAAAAAATAATTTTAACAAAAATATTTTAGATTATTCAGATAAGCGATTTTACCTAAATCATCAACTCTATACAAAATTCAATTTTTTAGGATGCAAAATTGAAGATACTAACGAAAACTATTATCTAATTGGAGCAAAAAATATTTCATTTTATTCTTCAAAACATAAATTAATTAAAAAAATCACACACAATTACCTTCCTACAAATGACTATTTTTTAATTAACAACGAATTAGTTTGTTTGAGCAGTTCTAAAACATATAGCTTTTTTAATTCAAATTTTCAAACTCAAAACACCTTAAATTTACCTTCAAATTCAAAAACGATTTACAATCATTTAACCCAACAATATTTTGTATGTTCTGCTAATCAAATTGCAATGATTAGTCAATTTAAGAATAAATTATTTTTAACAACCTTAGTGAAATTAAAAAACGATTATAATTTAATTAGTTGTGTGTATTATGATACAAAAAACAACAAGTTATTTTTGGGTACACAAAACAAAGGATTGGCTATCCTTACCTTAAATAAATTTACTGTTTTAACTAATCCTAAAAGCACAAATAATAATTATTATGCGATAACAGCCTTAACAAAAACTGAATTTATTACGGCTAAAGGAGAAATTTATAACAAAGACGGATTAGTTAAAGATTTAAAATTAAACCCAAACGGAAATCCCTATGGTATAACGTTAGATCAACAAAAAAATATTTGGATACAAAACAACAATATTTTACTGTGCTTTCACAAAGCTACAAACTATACGACTTCCAATTCTTACGATTTTAAAACGGAAATTAAAACTATCTTTTGTGATTCTAAAAACAAAATATGGATCGGATTTAGATCTACAAAACTAACAAAATGTGGTGTAGCGACTATAGATGCCAATATAAAGAATGCAACACCCGAATGGAAATTTTTTATTAAAGATGCTGTAAGTTTTTTTGCAGAAACGAAAGATCAAACAATTTTAATGATTGGAAAAAAAAGAATCTTATTTTATAAACCTAATAGCAAAAATGTACAAACTGTTTCACTTGGAAAAAATGAAGCGCGAAGCATTTTTATCTGTAAAGACAATAAAATATGGATTTGCACGTACAATAATGGATTTAGTTTACTTCAAGATAAGCAATTCATTCAACTTCCATTTGATACGAATCAATTTTTAAACTCTGCACATTGCATCAATGAAGACAAAAAAGGACATTTTTGGATTAGTACGAATAGAGGATTAATTGAAGTAGCCAAATCAAGTTTACTTCAATATATAAAGGAAAAAAAGCCTGTTTATTACCATCACTATGAAACAGAAGATGGTTTTCTTACTAATGAATTTAATGGCGGTTGTCAACCAGGCACCTGTCAATTAGAAAACGGGTATATTATATTTCCGAGTTTAAATGGATTAGTTGTGTTTCATCCTGAAAAAGTGAATAAAATTATTCCAATTCGTGATTTTTTTATCCAAGAAGCTGATACGGAAAACGAAACGATTTATTTTAAAGACACCATTTATTTGTCAAGAAAAAACGCTAGAGTAAAATTAAAAATTGACTTTCCTTATTTTGGTAATGAAAATAATATTCATTTTGAATCCAAATTGATGTTGGATGAAAACAGTAAGTGGATTTCAACAAGTGGCGAAAAAAAAACAATAAGTTTTACCAATTTACCTCCTGGTGATCACATCTTATTCATCAGAAAAATTGGTGGTTTTTCTTCAAATTACCAAACTAAAAAAATAGTACTTTCTGTTCCTTATAAGTACTATGAAAAAACTTGGTTTAAAATGATACTTCTATTACTTTTAATTGGATGTATAATTATTGTAGCTCGATTGAGATACAAATATATCAAAAGGAAAAACGACAAACTAGAACAAATTATAGACGAAAGAACCAATGCACTCATTAAAACTGTTAACGATTTAAAAATCACAAAAAACAATTTATCGCAAGAAATTTTACAGCAAAAAAAATTAATCGGAACTATAAGTCATGATATTAAAAGTCCCTTAAAATTTCTAGCAATTACTGCTAAACATTTAGATGAAAAAGTATCAAAAACCGAAAACGAACCATTAAAGGATAATGCTAAAATTATGCATGAATCAGCCAATCAATTGTTTCGATTTGTGGAAAACTTGGTAGATTATTCTAAAATATTTATGGAACATCATAACATAAACCAGCTTCAAAAAGAACCCATTGAAGTGGTTATTTATGAAAAAATGGACTTATTTGAAAATATCGCAGTAGCAAATGGCATTCATATCCTATATAAAAAGGAAAGCGCTCATCCTATTTTAATAGACAAAAAAGTAATCGGAATTATCCTCCACAACTTATTAGATAATGCGATTAAAAACACCAAAAACGGTCAGATACAAATAAGTGTGAAACTAGAAGGTAAAAAACTATATCTTAGGGTTGCCGATACTGGAAATGGTATTTCAGAAGAAATTAAAAACTATTATTTAAACTTGTTAAAAAACAACGAAACAGATAAACTAAGTATTCAAAATTATGGGATTGGTTTACACATGGTTCTCGAATTAGTGAAACTTTTAAATGGTGATTTGAAAATAAACACCAAAAAAAATGAAGG
>CAZULO010000176.1:0-6303 GCA_964621245.1 uncultured Flavobacterium sp. | reverse complement strand
CGTTCATTTGAATTGCTTTTTGTCGAGCTTTGTTGGCCGAATTAAAAACAGGAATGCCTAAACTCAATTGAAAAGATTGAAATCGGTCGTTTTTCCCATAAAAATTATTGTCAGCACCTGTTCCTTGCATGGTTGTACTAAAATATCCAACAGCAACATCAGGAAGTAAAGCTGACTTCTCCATTTTTAAAACTGAAGTATTAGCTTGTTTTTCAAGAGCTAACATTTGTAAGGCAACATTATTAGAAACAAAATCTTGTGAAGGTAAATTTTCAATTTTGGCAGATTTATAAATCGGTTCGATTGGCTCAGTAACTTGTAGTAAATATTGCAATTGAGCCACCACTCTGAATTTTTCTTCCTGAATTAATTTGACTTGATTTTTAATCTTAACCAAATACAATTCGGCGGAACTTTTTTCTAAAGCATTACTTTCACCATATTTCAATCGCAAATTGGCTTTCTGTATAAAAGCTGCGAAAATAGAATCGGTTTGTTTTGCTACTTTTTCTTTTTCTGAAACCACCACTAAATCGTAAAAAGCTTGTGTGATTTCCTTTTTTATGGTATTTTCAGAAAATTTATAGTTCATTTGAGCCATTTCAGCTTGTTTTTGAAACCATTCCTTTTTCTTAGCGTTTACAAATGGAAAGCTAATATTTTGAGAAACTCCAAATCTGTTATCTGTAAACGCACTGTTTAATTGTCCGATTTCACCCACCAAATTTAAACTTGGCACTTCATTGGCGGAACGAATTAAAACTTTAGCGGCTTCCACTTTTTGTTTTTCAGTTTTCAATTGAATATTATTAGAAATTCCTGTATTTAAAGCTTGTTCTAATGTCATTTTATTTTGTGAAAACGAAGTCGTAGTGCCTAATAAAAGTAAAACCGTTACAATAGCATTTTTATTCATTTTGATTTCTGATTTTTGTTCGAATACCAAGTATAAAATCGGTAAAATAAACAAGGTTAAAAAAGTCGCAATTAGTAAACCACCAATTACTACAGTAGCTAACGGACGTTGCACTTCTGCACCAGAACCGTTGCTGATTGCCATTGGTAAGAACCCCAAAGAAGCAACAAACGCTGTCATTAAAATTGGTCGTAATCGTTTTTTAGTTCCGTTCATGATAACTTTAATAGTATCTAAATTTCCACTTGCTTTTTGCGAATTAAATTCGGCAATTAATACAATTCCGTTTAAAACGGCTACACCAAAAAGCGCTATAAATCCGATTCCAGCACTAATACTAAATGGCATGCCTCGAGCCGCTAAAAATAAGATTCCACCAATCGTAGATAAAGGAATTGCTGTATAAATCAATAAGGCTTGTTTAACCGATTTGAAAGCGAAATACAACATCAAAAAGATCAAAAGTAAAGAAATTGGAACTGCAATCATCAATCTGTCTTTTGCGGCGTTTAAGTTTTCGAAACTTCCACCGTATGTGATATAATAACCCGGAGGAAATTTTATTTTGGCGTTGATTTCTTTTTCTAATTCACCCACTAAACTTTGTACATCTCTATCAGCATTGAATCCTACTACAATTCTTCTTTTGGCATCTTCACGTTGAATTTGATTGGGACCACTAACAATTTTCACATCTGCCAAAACATAAAGCGGAACAGTTGCACCTGTTTGGGTTGGAATTAATAGATTTTCGATGTCAATTAAGTCTTTTTTCTCTGTATTACTTAATTTCACAACCAAATCGAATCGTTTTTCACCTTCAAAAAGCAAACCTGCAGTTTGACCAGCAAAAGCGGTATTCACTACTCTATTGATTTCATTTACACTTAAACCATATTGCGCCATTATTGGGCGTTTGTAGTTGATAACCACTTGCGGCATACCACCTATTGGTTCTTCGTATAAATCTTTTGTGCCTTGAATGGTTTTTACAATTTTTCCGACTTTACTAGCATAAATAGAAAGCGTATCTAAATTCTCTCCGAATATTTTACATACTACATCTTGTCGTGCACCCGTCATTAATTCATTAAAACGCATTTGAACTGGATATTGAAATCCGGCTGTAATTCCAGGAACATCTTTTAAAGCCTCGCTCATTTTTTCGGATAATTCATTGAAAGTTGAAGCTGATGTCCATTCGCTTTTATCTTTCAGAATCACCATCATATCGCTGGCTTCCATTGGCATTGGGTCGGTTGGCACTTCACCACTACCTATTTTAGTCACTACTTTTTCTACTTCTGGAAATCTGTCTTTTAATATTTTAGCGGCTTTTTGTGTCGAAGCCATTGTCGTATTTAAATTACTTCCTGTTAGAACTCGAGTATCAACAGCGAAATCACCTTCTTCCAAAGCTGGAATGAATTCACCTCCTAAAAATGACATGACTACAATGGAAGCAAAAAACACCACAATTGTTGAAATAATAATTTTTCTTTTGTTATCAATCGCTTGAATTAATCGTTTTTGGTAGATATTTTCCAAATATGCCATCATTCTTTCAGAGAAATTTGTTGGATTGTGTTTTAAGTTTTTCAACACAATAGAACTCATCATTGGAATGTATGTTAACGACAAAATAAACGCACCAATTAAAGCAAAAGCAACAGTTTGCGCCATTGGTTTGAACATTTTCCCTTCGATTCCGTCTAAGGAAAAAATCGGTAAATACACAATTAAAATGATAATTTGTCCGAAAACGGCACTATTCATCATTTTTTTAGAAGAGGATTCCACTTCATGATTTACATTTTCTTGCGTTAAGGCAATGGCATTTTCTTTTTTATGATGCGAATAGATTTGATGTATGACGGCTTCGACAATAATTACGGCACCATCAACAATTAAACCGAAATCTAATGCACCTAAACTCATTAAATTTCCACTTACGCCGAATAGATTCATCATAATAATCGCAAAAAGCATGGCTAAGGGAATTACGGAAGCTACTAAAAGTCCAGCTCTGAAATTTCCTAAGAAAAGTACTAAAACAAAAATTACGATTAATGCCCCTTCAATTAAGTTTTTTTCTACCGTTCCGATGGCGTTGTTTACCATTTTGGTACGATCTAAAAACGGTTCGATGATGACACCTTTTGGTAGGGTTTTCTGAATTTGAGCAATTCGTTCTTTTACATTTTTGATAACTTCGCTACTGTTTGCACCTTTTAGCATCATTACAATGGCGCCTGAAACTTCACCTTGATCGTTATAACACATGGCTCCGTAGCGAGTGGCATATCCGTTTTTGATTTCGGCAATATCTTTTAAAAAAAGAGTTGTACCTATTTTGGAAGGTAGCGCGATGTTTTCAATATCTTCTTTAGATTGAAGTAAACCTTCTGTTCTAATAAATAAGGCGGTTTCATTCTTTTCGATATAACTTCCACCCGTATTTTGATTATTACTTTCTAAAGCATCGAAAACTTCATTTATAGTAATACCATTTGCTTTTAACTTATTTGGTTGAATACTGATTTCTAATTGTTTAAGTTTTCCACCAAAACTACTGACTTCAGCCACACCTTTTACGCCAGATAATTGTCTTTTAATAATCCAATCTTGTATGGTTCTTAATTCGGTAGCATCATATTTTTTTTCGTAGCCATTTTCTGGACGAACTACATATTGATAAATTTCTCCTAAACCAGTAGAAACTGGACCTAATTCTGGTGTTCCCATTCCTTTTGGGAGTTGGCTTTGAACTTGCTGTAACCTTTCGGAAACTTGCTGGCGAGCCCAATAAATGTCTGTATCGTCATCAAAAACTATCGTAACTAATGACAATCCGAATCTTGAGAAACTTCTTATTTCTTTTAATCCAGGTATGTTGTTATTGACTTGTTCAATTGGAAAAGTTACTAAACGTTCAATATCTGTTGCTCCAAAAGAAGGCGCAATAGTGATCACTTGAACTTGATTATTAGTAATATCAGGAACGGCGTCAATAGGCAATTTCTGTACGTTGTAAATACCAAATGCAATTAAAGCAAAGGTAAATAACGCAATGATGAGTTTATTCTTTACAGAAAACTCTATTATTTTATTTAACATGTGATTGTTTTTATTTTATTAATAATGAATTCATCAACTAAAAATAAAGTTGATGTTAATTTATTACGATAAAATAGTCTTTGGCGGTTGCCAAATAGAAGTAAGAAAATTAGATGTATTTACTTGGTTTTCAAAACAAAAAGGTTTTTGTTCAGAAACAGGATAAACGATAAAATTGAAAAAATGGTTCGTTTCTGGTAAACTTAAAACCACATTCGGATGATTGTCTTGGAAATTTTTGAAAGGTAATTTCAAGTCTTTTTCATAATCTGCATCTTTCACATTTCCGTTTAAATAATGCATTTCTAAAAAAGTAAGCACTGATAATTCTTCTTTATCATTGTGCTCGTAATAATGTTCCACAAGCAATGGTGCTTTCAATATCTGATGCAATTCAGTCATTGAAAACATATAACATAACAACAGAAATATAGTTATATACTTTTTCATTGAAACAAAATTAATGAAAAATGTTTTAAAAACTTAAAGTAAACCGTTATATTTTCTAATGAACCATTCTGTTGCTAAAGAAACTGCTAAAACAACTAGTAAAACAATCCAATCGATTAATGGCGAATTTTTAATTAAAGATTTTTCTACGGGTAAATAGGTGTCTTTTTCAAGTAATTTTTGAATCAGTTTATCAATTTGATTCGGATGAATCAATTCTCCTTTATTCTGATTGGCTACTTGTTGTAATTTTGAAACATCAGGATTTACAAATTGTTTTTCTACATCAAAATCTAACACTTCAAACGATCCGTTATAACTAGCATTACTACTTGATTCTTTGACCTGAAACGCATAATTTCCTGGTTCTAAACCGTCAAAAATAGCTTGATAACCATTATTTGCCTTGGAGAAATTATAATTTTTGGTTGATTTTGTATTTTTATTCGTTAAGTTGATGGATAGATTGGCATTTTCTTCCAGTTCATAACTTTTGTTGAAATATTGCGCGAAAATTTCAATAGTTTCACCAGAATTATAAAAACTTTCATGTTCTACCAAAAGTGATTTTTTAGTTGAATTAGTCGATAAATATTGAATGATCTTATCAATAAACTGATCGTATTTTTCGTAAGATTGATGGATAACATGTGTTTCCATTCGCCATTTCCAAGAATTTTCTCCAAGCAAATAAGCACTTCTACTACTACCTTTTTCCGAAAAGGTTAAGAGCGGATTTCCGACTTCTATTCCGTTTACTTTTGCAGTCAATAAGGTATTTAAACTCCCTTTTTCAGTGATTTTTCCAAAAGGATTTTCTAGTGGTGGTAATTGTTCAAATTGAATATCATTTTGTGCAAAAAGATTAAATCCTGAAACAAATGATGAAGTAAAATCTTCTTTTTTGTTCGTTAATTTAAAATCTAAATCAGATTGTATTTGATTTAATAAATTAAAATCTGTTGCCATTCCGGTAACAATAAACGTATTAATTTTTAAGTTTTTATTCGCCTCAAAAACCTTTCTAAAAGAGGCTGATGGTTGATATAAAACTAATAAATTATATTTTTTTAAATCACTGATTGAATTTGTTTTAAGCAGTGTTACTTTTCGTTGTGCATTAGATTCAATGGCACGTTTCAATGCTCCTAAATCAGGATGAGCAATATCTGAAATAATCGCAATTTCTTTCCTTTGATCAATGACTTCAACTGCGAAATTTTTAATATTATTATAGGTGTTTTTTTCTTTTGTTAATGAAGAAACAATAGCTTTATATTTTTGCAAACCTACTCTATCTGCTTCTAATAAAATCTGCACAGATTGAACTTTATTCTTTTTATCGAAGTTTAGGGTTTGAGATGTAATTTTCTTTCCATTTTTTTCAATCGCAAAATTAGCCGAAATCGCTTTAGTTCCATTATATTGCAAGAAGACTTCTACCGGAAATTTATTCTTTAAAAAAGCGTATTTATTCGCGTTTAGCTGATTAATTTTTAAATCGAAAGTGGTTGTCGTATCTCCTAAAACAACAGGAAAAACACTTGCTGATTCTTGAAAACTATACACATAATCATTTCCAATGGTTTGATTTCCGTCTGTTAATAAAACTATTGGGTAAAAAGTATTTTTGTTTAATTGCTTCAAATTCGTAGCAACATTGTCGATATTGGATTGATTTCCTTTAAAATCTAATGGTTTTCCAGCAAAAAATTCTTCATCAAAAGTATACGTTTGAATTTCAAATTTATCTTTTAAAGCTGAATTGGAAGTTAATTTTTCGAATATTTCCTTTTCTAAATCATTGGCTTTTAATTCGG
>CAZULO010000175.1:0-6376 GCA_964621245.1 uncultured Flavobacterium sp. | reverse complement strand
GTTAGTTCGGGGTCGATATTGTTTTTTCTGTCTTCAATTGTAGGAATGATTTCTTTATCTGGGAAGATGCCTCTTCCTTCTATAGCTGTAGTTTTTCCAGAAGCACTAACTAAGGCTAAACCAATTCTTAAATTCACTTTACTGTTGGGCAATTGTACCAAAGGCATTTGAGCGGCGACTGTTCCGTTGTATGCGCCACCAGTTTCTTCACCCACAAAAACAGCACGTTTCGTTGATTTTAAATTAGAGGAAATAATGCTAGATGCAGAAAAACTACCTCCATTAATTAGTACATAAACGTTTCCTTTAAAATTATTGGGTTTAGGCTGTTTTAATTTTGAAAAATGCGTGTTATATAAATAGCGCTCCCCTTCTTTTCTAACTTTAAAAAATCCTATAGAATAATAAAACGGAGCACCTAAAATCTTAAAGAATTTTATAACAGGTCCGCCCCCTTTAAAATAATCGGCATGTAATTTACTGGTTCTAGAAACTACCTCATAATTGTCTACAAAAACATAAGGTTTATCTACTAAATAACCATATAAATCTGAAATTTCATACAATCTGCCACCTGGATTATTTCGTAAATCGATAATTAAATTCTTGGTATTCGCCACGGCTAATTGATTAAATGCATCTTCATAAAAATCATGCGAATTTCCGTTACTGAATTGTTTGAGGGTCAGTAAAGCGGTTGTACTATCGTTTTCGATAAACTTTAATTCACGAGTAAACGTTTTAGTATCTTTATTATAGCCGTATTTGCTGTTGAATTTATTTTTAGCTTTTTGTTCTTTTTTAGACAATTTAATTTTTGATTCTTTCGAATGGGTTCCGAAAGTATCTCGTTTCACCACAAAAAGCGAATCTTTATGTTCTAATTTAAGAAGCAATTGTATACTATCCTTAGATTTTCCTTTGTCGAAGGTATAAAACGTACCGAAATATCTACCCGCATAATGATTCAAAAAGGTTTGATTGTATCCGTCAGATGCAATTCGTTTTTTGAACGTTTGGATTAATACTTTAGGAGATTCTGTATTGATAGCTAGTATGGGCGTCATTTCCGGAATGGCATAGCGTGAACGGTTTTTTTTTATGTATAACTGATCTTCTATATACTCCAAATCAAACTGACTGAAGGGTGATTTTCCTTTTTTCTTAAGTAGCGCTTGTTCTTTTTTTGATAATTTTGCCAAACTAGGTGAAATCCCTAAATGCCCTTGCCCAATGCATTTGGTAACCTGACTCAATTCTTTATAAAAAGCCAAACCCGTCATGGGCTGTTTTATAGCTTGTTTTAAACTATCGAATTTATAATCTAATTTTTCTTTAGAAATGTACCAATATAATTTTGGGTGTAATTGTTTTAATTTTTTATACGCATAATCCACATCACTTCGCAATTGGGTAACGGGTACAGGTTGAGACAAATTCGCATTAAATTGTTGGATAGATTGGCAAGAAAAAAATAAAATAAAAAAGGAAAGTAGCACAATTTTCTTCATAAAAAGAATCAGTTTTTTTAGTTAAGAACAAATCTAACAAAAAAAACATCATAACCATACCGAATAATCATAATACACACCACAAAAAGAAATAATTTTCTGATGAAAGCATTTCCTTTTAAAATAGCCATTCTAGAACCAATAAGACTCCCAATAACATTTGAAATAGCCATAATAATTGCAATTTCTAAAATATAATTTCCTTGAGAAATAAACACATAAAGGGCCGAAACATTAGTGACGCAGTTAATCACTTTAGCATAAGCGGAAGCTTCTAAAAATTCGAAACCTAAAAGCACTACAAAACCTAAGACTAAAAAACTGCCCGTTCCTGGACCTAAAAAACCATCGTAAAAACCGATAAGAAGTCCCAAAAGTATCCCGTAACCGTATTGTTTTTGTAAAGATAATTGCTTGGTAGCTACCGTTCCGAAATCTTTCTTTTTGAAGGTATAAATAGCGATGGCTATCAACACAAAAAAGATAAACGGCTTTAGAAAATTCACATTAATTTGGCTCACCAATTTCGCACCAATAAAAGAAAAAACAAACGAAGTTCCCGCTGTGAGTAACAATAACTTCCAATTGAATTTCACCCGTTTGGAATACTGAACCGCTGCAATTGAAGTTCCGGAAAGACCAGCTATTTTATTCGTGCCAAAAGCAGTTGGAACTGATGAATTAGGAAACAAAATCATAAATGCAGGAAACTGAATTAAGCCGCCACCGCCAACGATAGCATCTATAAATCCAGCAAAAAGAGAGGCAATAGCCATAACGATTAAAATCCAAAAATCGTGTTGGACCAGGAGTTCTATTAAATTCATTTAAATGTTTATTCTTCTATATATGATGTAAGTAGCATGGGCAAAGTATAGTAAAAATCAATGTTAGCTCCAGTTTTATCCGTTCCTGCAATAAAATCATAATTTTTAGTTATACTTTTAAAAGTTAAAAAAATTTCCATGTCGTATTCAAAATAACCAGTTGATTTTGCAAATTTTTTAAATTCTAATTTTCCATTCTGACTAATTATAAAGGTGACAAATGATTTAATTAGTTCATCGGGAACAACTCTAAATTCAGGTATCTCAATTCCTTGAGTTAGTTTTTGCCCAACAAAATTTTTAAAGCAAGTTTTTATATTGGTTTTAGTAGTATCGATTGATTGACAAGATAAATGAGATGGTGAAACACTACCTAATTCTGATTGTTTTTTTGCAGATTCTATTTGAGTTTTATTCGAATTTAAATTTGACTTAACCAATTCTACGAAAGCCAAATTTCTTAATTTATACAAAGAATCAATGGCTTTTAAATTAGTTTCATAAATATCATTAATAATTTCCCAATCTCCTGGCGACTTTTTGGTAGCAAAGTTTACATTATAATCATATTTCAATTTTTTGTATTGTAAACTAACCGTGTTCAAAAAAATTAAATTTATCGAATCACTAGAATTTAAATTTGTTTTTAATATGGCCTGATTTTCTGTAATACACTTTTCAATTTGATCAAAATTAGATAATTGTTTGGTGAGTTTCTCTTTTAATTCTTTATTAGATAATTTATCTATGGTTTGAGTATTGGATTGCGAATTACCCGAAAAAGAGTAAAAAATGAAAATGAGTACTAGTATTTTCTTCATATTGTATATTAGTTAAGAATCAGGATAGCTGTTTTTAATTCTACTTCTGTTGGAACTTCAAACCAACTTTCCATAAAATTAAAATCGCTTTCAGACACTTCAAATTCGAAAGAGGAGCCTTTCTCTTGATTGCGATATTGTACTCTTTGCCAGCGTATTTCTTTAGAAACATCCAAATAATGCAATTGAACTTTAATGCCATTATCTAAAGCAAATTGTCTAAATTTCTCTCGATGCGAAAACTTTGAAAAGCCCAAATCTAGGATAGCATCTGTTTGCGCTTGTTCCAATTGCAGAATTAAATTTTGAATCATTGTCTCGGCTCTTTCAATACGTTCTAAAAACCAATCTAAGCCGTCTTTTTCTTTTTTATCAGGCATAAATAAAAGGTTGTTCCATTGGTCAATAGAAAAAAGTATGCCTTTAGTTTTAGCTTTTAATTGGTTACAATAGGTGGTTTTTCCAGCTCCTGTATTTCCAACAATAAGATGTATCATAATATAAATTTATCCGATTTTTAATCCGTTTGTCATCTGGTGATTTGGGGATAATAGAGAAACTTCGTCTGCCTCACCGACTACGCCCAACACCAAACATTCACTCTGAAAATTAGCAATCTGTTTGACAGGAAAATTGACGACAGCAATAACTTGTTTGCCTATTAAATTTTCGGGTTGGTATAAAACCGTAATTTGCGCAGAAGTTTTTTTAATACCAAGTGCTCCAAAATCAATGTGAAGTTGGTAAGCCGGTTTTTTAGCTTTTGGAAAAAAGACTGCTTGTATGATCGTTCCCACACGCATATCGATTTTCATAAAGTCTGAAAAGTGAATTTCTTCCATAATTATAATCATTAATATCCGCCAAGTACCATTCGAATAGGTAAATTATAAAAAACAGCTACATTTTTATCGTTGTATTTGGCTGGACAAAAAACCGTAGAAGCCGCAAAACTAGAAAAACCACGGTAGACTATTAAATCGTATTTTAATATCCCACAAGAACGGGTAAATTTATCAAAAATTAAGTTCCCCTCATTATCTATAACAAATTGAATCATAGTTGAAATATTCAGTTCTTCCTCGGAATCTCCAATATATTTTTGCACTTGATTTCCAACACTATTTCGCAAATAATTGGCAAAACAAGCCGTTTCTTCCGGAATACTTAAACCTAAATTTTTACACTTATCATGTGTAGGCTGCAATAATTCTTTGGACTCCGTTAATCGTTGACAAACATCTGAAGGCAAAACATCTGCTTTTTCCGGCTTTAAAGCATTACTGATTTTGGTTTTTAAAAGTTTAAATCGAGTGATGTACAAATCATTAATCTTTTTGTTAGTCAATTCGAATCTTTTATATATGATCCCTTTATCCTCTTGATATATTTTGTCGTAATAATTTCTATAAATTCTCATTTTAGCTTTTTCAAAAGCTTTCCATTCTGTAACTGCTTGATCGTAATATGCAATATTCTCTTCGTTTGTCAATTCAATAGAACCTTCTTTATTTGGATTGACATGAGATTGAAAAAACAACAACGTTTTTTGTTCTTGATGTATATAATCTTGAAAAATAATTTTTAAATCTTCATTTTTTATTTGATTGATTAAAGTATCCTCATTTTGAGACCAAACTGAAAAAGAAAAAAGGAAATGAAAAAATATAACAATTTTAAAAAACGTATGAGTCATAATTTACTATTTGTAATCTTTATTTGAATTGCCAAATATAAAAAAGTCTAGTTACCTTTCGATAACTAGACTAAAAATAATATTCGTTTTTTACTTAATTCTGATTTCTAAAAACCAATTCCTTATCAAAACAATCTAATAAAATAATACTATCTGTGGTAATTTTACCGGCTAAAATTTCTTTCGATAATTTGTTCAACACTTCACGTTGTATGACTCTTTTCACCGGACGCGCTCCAAATTCTGGTTCGTATCCTTTTTGTGCTAGATAAGCAATAGCTTCCTCTGTGGCCGACATAGAAATATGCTGCTGTACTAACATTTTGAAAACCGATTTTAATTGTAAACCTACAATTTGTTTAATATTCGCATTCGTTAAGGGCGTAAACAATACAATATCATCAATTCGATTGATAAACTCTGGTCGGACGGTCTGTTTTAATAAACCTAAAACCTCTACTTTGGCTAATTCCATTGCAGTATCTACACTACCTTTCAAATTTTCGAATTTTTCCTGAATCAGATGACTTCCTATATTAGAAGTCATGATGATAATGGTATTTTTGAAATCCGCTAAACGTCCTTTATTATCTGTTAATCTTCCTTCATCTAATACTTGCAATAAAATATTGAACGTATCTGGATGGGCTTTTTCAATTTCATCTAATAATACCACAGAATAAGGTCTTCTTCTTACCGCTTCTGTCAATTGCCCGCCTTCATCATACCCTACATATCCTGGAGGTGCACCCACTAATCTGCTTACACTATGACGTTCTTGGTATTCACTCATATCAATTCGCGTCATGGCGTTTTCATCGTCAAATAAATAATCGGCTAACGCTTTGGCTAATTCTGTTTTCCCAACTCCAGTTGTACCTAAGAAAAGAAACGTTCCCAGTGGTTTTTTCATATCTTGCAATCCGGCACGACTTCTTCGTACGGCATCTGAAATCGCTTCAATAGCTTCTTCTTGTCCGACTACTCTTTTATGCAATTCATCTTCTAAATTCAGTAATTTTTCGCGTTCACTTTGTAACATTTTGGTTACTGGAATACCGGTCCATTTGGCTACAACTTCTGCAATATCTTCTTTGGTGACTTCTTCTTTAATTAATGATTTTTCATTTTGATTCGCCAACAATTCGATTTGTAATTCTTCCAGTTTCTTTTGGGCTTCGATGATTTTACCGTAGCGTAATTCGGCAACTTTACCATATTCTGCTTCACGTTCTGCACGTTCTGCTTCCAATTTGAAATCTTCAATTTGCTGTTTGTAACCTTGAATTGCATCTACCACATCTTTTTCCGATTTCCATTTCGCATAAATTTCGTTACGCTGCTCTTTGAGTTCTGATAAATCGATATGTAAGATTTTTAACTTTGTTTCGTCTTTTTCTCTTTTAATCGCTTCAATTTCAATTTGTAATTGCATGATTTTTCGATCCAATACATCTAATTCTTCAGGTTTTGAATTGATTTCCATACGTAATTTAGAAGCTGCTTCGTCCATTAAATCGA
>CAZULO010000174.1:0-6384 GCA_964621245.1 uncultured Flavobacterium sp. | reverse complement strand
TTTTTGGTGAAAACCCAGCACCATCTGTAATATCAAACCAATGTACGTCATAGCCGACTGCTTCCAATTGGTTAACCCACTGGAAAAAATGATGGTTCGGTATGGCAACCATTAGGATTTTCATGTTCTAAGAAAATAAATTTTTATAGGATTCATTAAATTTATCAATACCAAAATGTTTTGTTGCGTAATCAAATGAACTTCTAGATATTCTATCTTTATCTTTGGAATTTTTTATTAAACTTAAAATTTGATTACAAAATCAACTAACAATTTCATCTTCATGTTTTGCATTGATTAACAATCCGTTTTCATTATGTATAATATGTTCATTTATTCCTCCTACATTTGTTGTAATAGGAATAACTCCATAGGACATAGCCTCCATCATTACCATAGGAAATCCCTCATAAACAGATGTAATTAAAACAAAATGTAATGATTTGTATAAATCATTCATCTTTTCCTTTTCTGTAATTTCTCCTAAAAAAGTTACATCTGCAGAATGAATTAAATCTATATTACTTTTCATTCCTGTACCAGCCATTACAAACTCAATGTTTGAAACTTTAGCTTTTATTCTTTTTGCAATTTCTAAAAACAATTCTGGCCTTTTTTCAGTAGACCATCTTCCTATAAAACCAATCTTAATAATACTTTCATTTTTATTAGAATATGAATTTTGATTTAATTCGATACCGTTTTGAATCACTTCGATTTTATCAATTAGCTTCTCATTTACATTATGTAATTTATAAAAGGTAATAATGTCATTTTTAGCTTTCAAATTGATAACAATTCTATTATTAATACAATTGGCAGATGTAACAACATCTAATATTCTTGGGTCGCTTTGTTCAAATGCATGAAACAAATCTGATTTATTAATTTTGCTACTTAATTTTGGGAGTATTTGATAATAATAATTAGTATTACAACCGAAAACGTTTTTTAAACTATTGCTAGTATTAATTGCCTTTACAATACTTTTTTGCAAAACTATATTTATCCATTTATTTCTCTTATTTAATATTGGGTTTAACTCAATTAATTTGGCTGAACTTTTAAAAGCATCATGAAAGCTTTTTGTAGCAGAACCCATGGTGAAAATAACGGTACAATTTTTACCTTCAATAGCCTTCAAAATATTTACATGAACTCTTTCTGCGCCACCAGTATGATAGTACGGAAAGAAAAACAAACATTCGCAATTTTTAATTTTTCGATAATCTTTAATTAAAAAAAAAGCATAATTAAATAGTGCATAAAATGTATTTATACCTTTTTTAATTATGCTTTTAAAATATTTCATTATGAATGACAATTATTTTTTGATAGCTTGACAACAAACCATAGTATCGCCATCCAATAAAAACACTTGATCTACTTGTAAGGAAGAATATTTTTCAATTTGATTTTTTAAGGTAAACGGACTATACCAACAATTGTGATCAGGATGTACCACTTCTATAAATTGATTTTTACCATAAAAATTTCGTTCTATATGTTTTTTAGCAAAACAATTTGGTGCAGTAATATAAAACACCTTCGCATCTACAGTAGACAAACCCTCCAAAAACGTTCTTACATCATCAACATGTTCAATAGTTTCAGGCACCAAACAAATATCATAAGAATGTCCTTCCAACTCTTTAAATTCAGAAAAATAAGGTTGATCTACGTATTGTTTTAAATGGTTTATACCTTCTAAATCCACATCAAAACCATGTATGGATTTTGCGTGTTTAGACAATTTTATGTGTAAATTATAAGAAGGATTAAAAATTGGCCAATCATTACAACCAAAATGCAGTACTGATTTACCTGTAACTAACGTTTCAAAAAATGTAATTCTGTCTTCCACAATTGAAGTATTTACTTTTTGTACCCAAAACGAATCATGAGACAGATACGCATCTTGTTTCTTTGTAAAACTAGAAACTAGTTTTCTGGCTATTTTTTTAATCATCTTATTTAAAATTTTTTATCGAGAAAATTAAATATTTGCTCGTTAGTTAAACCTTTATATTTTAGAATTTTTCTTAAAATAAAATTATTTTTAAAAAGCCTTTTAAACACTTTTTCCGTAAAATAATAATAAAAAAGTGATGGCTGTAAAAGTTTGAGATGATCATAACTCTTGGTTGTCTTTGGGACTAGTTGTAAACCTTCAAAAGTTTCCTGCATCCATGGCTCAAAAACATTACCTAAATGGCAGGCAAAATTATCATAGGTAGCCAAACGATAACCTCCCATTTTCAACACAGGTTCATCTGTATATAGAAATTCACTATCGCCATCCACTAAAAATATAGAATTTTCTTTTGGCAATTTCTCAAAAACTTCTCTCTTATAGGTAGCAACAAAATGAGAACATCCTAATACGGCAATTGTATTATCTTTTGCTTTTAGTGTACCAATAACATCTTTCCATTCTGGTTCTAACCATTCCCAGCCTACACTTTTTGCAAACATTTCCATTGCATTTGGATTTTTTACTGGTCTGAATTGAAGTTTTTTTGAAAAGAAGTTATCAAACCAAATATTTCCAGTTAAATCTAAATGCTTACGATAAACAGGAACTGGACAAACAGCACCCGCTTTTGGGAATGCTTCAAAAACGTCTGTAATTGCTTGTTCCCAATTATTTAAAAACAAAACGTCAGCATCAGTAATGGTAATTAACCTTTCTTCAGATGTTCTTATGGCTTTTAGTACACTATTTATTTTACCAATTCCATCATGTTCTATAATTAGTTCATTAATATGTTTTTCATGATATAAATTAAGTAATCTAACATTAACTTCGTCAGAGCATTTGTTACTAATTACAGAAACTTTTATTTTTGAAGTAGCTGTTTTTATAATAGAAAACAAGCACAATTCAAAAATTTTATAAGCATCTTTAAAATATCCTTCTTCGTTTGGAATATGCACAGGAATAATTATTCTATGATGACATTCTTCCTTTGATATGAGTTTTCCTCCTTTGGTAGGATTTACTCCTTTTCTCATGGCTTAGTTGTTTTTATAAAAGTCTATCAATTTTAATAAACCATCTTCTAAAGCAATTAAATCCCTGCCTAAAACTTGCTTCATTTTTGAAGTATCTGGACATCTTCTCGCCATATCACCTTCTTTTAAAGGTGGCAAATGAATAATTTCGCTTTTTGATTTTGTTAAACTAATTATTGTTTGAGCTAAAGACAAAATAGTTTGCTCAATATCACTTCCTACATTAATAACATCATTAACACAAAGGTTTTCATTTAAGGTTTTTACACAAGTTGCCACATTATCATCTACAAAACAAAAGGATCGAGTTTGTAAACCATCGCCATACAAATAAATAGGTTCATTTTTTAAGGCCGCTTTTAAAAACCTAGGCACCACAAAATCTTCACTTTGATTCGGACCGTAAGTATTAAAAAATCGAAAAATAGTATAATCTAAACCATATTCCTGTTGATAGGATTTAAAAAAAGCTTCCCCTACATTTTTTACAATAGCATAGGGTAATCTTGAATTTAGAGGCGTAGTGTTTTCATTTTGAGGAATTTCAAACGGTTCTCCATATACTTCTGAAGAACTAGAATAGAATACTCTTTTAATTCCTGAATTTTTAGATAGTGATAAAACATTTTTTATCCCTTCAATATCTTCTAATACAGAAATAGGATTTTCTAATGTTCTTTTTACACCAACCATAGCAGCGTAATGAAAAACATAATCAAACTTATAGCGTCCGAATATGGGAACAATATCCTGATATACATTTACATCTGCTTTTATAAATTTCACATTAGGTAATTGAGGTACTTTTGACAAACTACCTGTAGAAAGATTATCTACAATAACAATAAAATTATTAGAATCTGCTGCTAATTTTAATGTTAATGCACTCGCAACATTTCCTGCTCCTCCTGTAATTAATATATTTTGCATAGTATGAATTGCTATAAAAAACCAAAACTAACTATTTACTTTTGATTTTTGATAATTATTGATTGAAATAATTTAATAATGGCTTCCCATCTTCTTTTTTTGATATATAAAAATAAAATTTGAGCTAAACGAGAAAATCTTTTTTTATCGTTCAGATATACCGTATTGAGTTTTCGTTCTATGAATTGTTGTGCTAACCTACTTAATTTTGAGCCAGAATGAGACAAAACATAATGATAAAACCGAAAAGTAGCTTCATCTTTCATATGAAAATTATCCTTCTTTCCGGAAATACTATTTTCAGATAATCTTATTTTCACATGTGCGGTAGAGATAGAAAACAATAATCCATAATTTGAAATCTCCAAAACTGCTAATAGATCAGAATACCAAGCTAAGGGGAGCTCTTTAATTCCAATAGTTTCTAATGATGACCGCTTAAAAACATACTCACTTAAAGAACTTCTTTTATGCTGTAGAAGTATCTCTATGCTTTTTTCAAAAATTGGATGCACAAATAAATCAGAATAAATTCTACTGTTAGCATCTATTTTATAAGTAGCAAATCGTACAACTGAAGTTGCATCTTGAAATTCATCTAAATGTTGATAAAAAGAAGCAACCAAATTATCCGAAACCACATCATCATCACCGAGAAGCATTACCCAACTTTCATCTTTCAACAACTGCAAGCATCTATTCCATTGTTGTACCAAAGATACACCACCTAAATTAGTAGAAAATTTTTGATAAGTATATGAAAATGTATCTGAATAGTGTTGTAGCAAAACAGAAGGGTCATCAGAACTATTATCATCACCAATATACACATGAAATCTGTTATCTGTTTGCATAGATAAAGCCTTCAAAGTTTCCTCGAAATAATTAATTTTATAATATGGAATTACAATAGCGAGCATTTATAGGTTCGAATATAATGATTTTTCAACTTCCCCTTTTTGATTTGTTTTCCATGAACTAGAAGCATTTGCTGTTTGATAATAAAAAGCTTGTTCTTCTGTAAAATGGTTAGAATCTATATACCAGCCTCCATGTTTTGCTACATAAGGATAGGAAACGCGTATGCCTTTATAAAATAAGTCATTTGCAATATAATATGTATTCGGACGGTATAAAGCAAATGTAGTATCAATAGGTGCTATATAATTATTTTCTGCATCCTTTTCGATCCAAAATTTGGATTCCCAAGCTAGAATTTTTTGTTTATTCTGATTTGTAGCGGGTATATCATCTATTTTTAGACTAAAACCCACTTTTGAAATGTTTGATTTAGTATCTAATATTTTTTTAAAATGAAGTAAAAAATCTGAAGGACAATTCGCATCAGGTACAATATCAGAATCGGTTACTACATAATATCCTTTACCATATAAATTAAATAACGCTTTATTTTTCCAAAAAACCATATGTCCTTCATTGGTATCAAGTTGATGAATTGTTAATACTTCTCGCATCGATTCAAAATAGTTTAATAAAGGAACATAAGTAGAGTGATTATCAATAATAACAAGATTAGTGTAATTATTCTTAATTAAAAAATCTACCAATAATTTAAGATATGTAAGTTGGTTAAAACTTATAATTATTATGGGTATCTGTTTAAAATTTTTATTTTGCTGTTTAGTATGACGATTCCAATAACGGTCATAAAACCATTTTACATAATGTTTAATATACTGATAATACGGTCTTATTTTTTTCTTCAACTTAAGAATCATGTGACGAATTAGAATTGATAACTGATTTTAAAACCATTTTAGCACTTCTCAAAAAACCTATAGTTTTAAAAAATTTAGGCCATTGTAAACCTAATAAAAAAAGTGTACTAAAATTATAAATTCCTTTATAATAAAAATTAAATATTACTTTTCTATTTTCTTTGTTTATCCATTCTTCAAATTCATGAATAGGAAAAACCTTTTGAAAATGATTTTGTTTTGAAAGCAATTTAGACAAATTTAAGTAAACTAAAAATTTGTTTAAAGTTAAGGCACTTGTTTGATAATAAATGTATTCCTCTGGAAGAGTCGGAAATAATTTTTGCAACATATGTAATTTAACACGTGAAGCTCTTTTAATTTGCTCTGCAGCTCGTTGACTCGAAACCTGATTAACAGATACTCGGTATAAAAGTAAAACTTCATCTAAATTGGCTACTTTTCCTAAAAAAACAATTCTCGACCACAAATCATAATCTTCAGCAGGTTCTGCATCCACATCATACGATAAATTATTTTGACGTAAAAAAGAGTTATTAATCATAACCGTAGGATGTGCAATAAAACACCCCTCCAATAATTTTACAAGTATAGCGCTATGTGTAATAGGATGCTTACTAGTTTTTTCACTAGCTATAATTTGATATTGCGTACCACAAAGTGCCACATCAGGATGGGCTTCTAAATAAGCGATTTGTTT
>CAZULO010000173.1:0-6445 GCA_964621245.1 uncultured Flavobacterium sp. | reverse complement strand
AATATATGTTAAATTGTTTGAATATCAAACTATTATGAGTGACAAAGTAGAACTATCTAAATCATGCAGTAGTAAACTGCCAGTAGATGCAAATGTTTTGAGGCAAATTGAGGTCGAAAAACTTATACTCTTACAATTGCCCCATCCGTTTCAGGTGCAACATACCCTCGACATTAAAGTCGAAACACAGGATAATAAAATTCAGCCAATCCAGGTTAACAGTCTTGATTAAATTAGCTGTTTACTACCATTGAATTGACAAATTAGGACTCATACCTTTGTTAAAAAATTATGAAAAAATTAATATCATTTATCTTTCTTTTGTGTGCTCTTTGCTCTTTCTCATCAGCTCAAACCAACACTTGTGGAACCAATGTGACAGTTGACTTCTGGCACACTAAAACAGGCAATCCACTCGAAGCAAATATACGCTTGTATTTCAAAGGATCAAGCTTTATTTCAGCAAAATACACAATAGTTTTTGGAAACGGAGCGACAGAAACTAAAACCGTAACATCAACAGGACTTGCATCCAACACCAATCAAACCTATCCTGATATGGGTCCATTTGCACCTAAAGTTACCGCCAAAGTAAATTTTAGAGACCCTAGAGATCCCAATAAAACCATAACTTGTACATTAACAAATCAGTTTTCGATGGTTTTCCCAATGCCGCAATGCAAAGATAAAGCTCCTTCAATCAAGTTGGGTACTTATAGCAGTAAAAATACTTGCTATATTACTTATGAGACCACTAAAAGTACGGATTGGAAATACGAATGGAAGAGTTCACCGTCAAATGGATCTTTCACGGTATCAAAATCGTCTTCTGGTAAATTCTATGGTGCCGCAGGTGTTGATTATACATTTTACTGTGAAGTAATCAATACAAAAAACAAATGTTATTACAAGGTTAACTCTGCAAATATTAAAATGCCTAATTGCTCAACATATAAAAATTATGTACACTATAAAAGTGATTTAGATATTGAAAAAGAGTCATCCAATTTGAGTGATGAAGTTGAAAACAACTCCAATAGGCAGAATGAGGAAATTTATAAGCAATATCAGGCAATTGAGAGGATAGACTTGCCCGATGAAGAATTGGAAAAAAATGATTCAAAATTAGAAATTTTCCCCAACCCGGCCACCGAAATGGTAATGGTTAATACACAATCATCATCCAATGCTACAATTTCAGTGAAAGATATTTACGGAAAAGAAGTTTTGAATTTTTCTTCCCTTCCTAATGGGAATATGGCAATTAATGTGCAGATAGCCAACTTGCCAAAAGGCGTTTATTATTTGACTGTATTGCAGGATGACATAATTAGAATGACAAGGTTCATGAAGTGATAATAGTTTTTAGAAGGTTCAAAAAAAGAGGCTGTCTCAAAAGGGGCAGCCTCTTTTTTTTTGTTAATATGTATTAGTTTGGATTTAATCTGACAGTTGGGCTAAAATAGTAAAGACCAATTACACAATTTTAACCCATAAACAACTGTCAGAAATGAATGTAGAAACAAAATTAATCAAAACAAAATTAGGACTGCTAAGTTTAGCAGAGAAATTAGGAAATGTATCAGAGGCCTGTAAAGTCATGGGATACTCCCGTGATAGTTTTTATCGTATCAAAGAGTTGTATGAAACTGGCGGATCTATTGCCTTGCAGGAGGTAAGCAGAAGTAAACCGAATCACAAGAACAGGATTGAACCTGAGATTGAACAAATGGTTGTAAGTTTTGCTTTTGAACAACCGGCCATGGGCCAATTACGTGCTTCCAATGAACTCCGAAAGAAGGGTACATTTATTTCTCCCTGCGGTGTTCGCTGTGTATGGCAACGCCACGATTTAGAGACTTTTCCCAAACGTCTTAGGGCCTTATTAGAAGCAAAAATTGCCCAGGAAGGTGGTATTCTTACTGAAGCTCAAATGATAGCTTTAGAACGCAAAAAAGAAAAGAAAGAAATCATGGGAGAAATCGAAACAGAACATCCTGGTTATCTTGGTGCCCAGGATACCTATTATGTTGGCAACATTAAAGGCGTAGGCAGGATATACCAGCAAACCTTTATCGATACTTACAGCAAGGTTGCGACGGCTAAACTTTATGACCGTAAAAACGCCATTACAGCTGCCGATACTTTGAATGATGTTGTATTGCCATTTTTTGAAGAACAACAAATTCCATTGTTACGAATCCTTACCGATCGCGGCACAGAGTATTGTGGTAAACCTGAATACAATGAGTTTGAATTGTATCTTCAGATTGAAGGGATTGATCATTCAAAAACAAAAGCCAGAAGCCCTCAAACCAATGGAATTTGTGAACGTTACCATCGAACTATTCAGGAAGAATTTTATGCAGTTGCCTTCCGCAAAAAACTCTATTCATCCATCGAAGAATTACAAAAAGACCTTGATGATTGGTTGAACTATTACAATAATGATCGTACTCACAGCGGCAAGTTTTGCTTCGGCAAAACACCCATGCAAACTTTTATCGATAGCAAGCATTTAGCCTTAGAAAAAAGGATTGATCAATTATGTCTTAGTACCTTTAGCATTAGAATTGTTATTAAAGCTGTCCATATCTGAATCATTACAGCATTTTCGGTTGTTCCAATAAATGATTTTATATTGAGTAGTTGCTTTATTTCTCTGAAGAAAATCTCAATCTGCCAGCGACTTTTGTATAGTTCACCAATTGTGTTTGCAGTCCAGGTTAACTGGTTTGTAATTAGCTCTATTACTTGCTTATTTACATCATCCCAAACAGCCACTCTCCTTAGTCTTTTAGGATACTTTTGTTTGGAACCTGTGTTTTTAAGTTCGATAATCTCGTCTTTGAGAATATGCTGATGGTTTTTATCTGGTAATTCATTTTCTTTAATCACCTTGTATTGGAGATTCTCTTTGTGCCTGATTACAAACTTTACCCCGCTGCTGTCCCAAATATTGAGCAAAGAGAAGTCATTGTAAAAACGGTCAGCTACAATAACACTTCCTTTTTGTAGGGGTATATCATACGCTCCTTTATTGTCTGCGGTTTTGCCATCTGTAATATTTACATATGCAGGTAAGTTTCCGTCATAGTCAAGAACTGTATGCATTTTTACAGCGCCTTTAGCAGTCTTATATTTGGCCCAATCAAATAAGCTCAAACAAAGAGGCATGGTGCTGGAGTCCAAGAGGAATATTTTTGATTTAATTTTAAACTTAACCTGCTTAAATCCCTGCTGCTGTCCTAAACTTCCAAGCAGCATGTAATAAAATTCCTTGAATAGTTTCCAATCACGATTTTTGTTCTGGTAACTGATTGTAGATTTAGAAGGCGCTTTTTGAATCCCAAGATGATTTAGGTTTCCAGTTGCTGAACGAAGCCCATTGCTTATATCTCTCACAGATTGGCTCTTGGCAAATTGACAGAAAAGCATTGAAACTAAATGAGTCCAGCTGTTGTATCCCTTTTGATGCTTATCAGATTGTTTGGCTTTAACAAGCTTAGAAAAGATTGAACGGTCTAATTTTGAAATAATTTGAGAAAACAGAGTTAAGTTTGCCATCGGGAAGGGATTTTGTTTTTGTCGAGCCTCAAAGGTAGCTTTGAGTTAAAACTTATCCCTTCCTTTTTTTATCGTTTAGGACGCTATTGATTTTAGTTTAGTGTTTAATCCATATTAAATTAATTTTTTCCAAATTATGGAAAAAATCGGGCTCCCTATCTAATTAAACATCTGAATATTAAATAATTAACAATTTGGCATGCTTTTTGAATTTCCCATCTAAAAAAGTTATTATGAAAATAAATTCGAAGATGATTACCCTATTTTTTATAGGACTTGGAATTACATTAGGCAATATCAAAGCTCAAGGAAAAATAAACCATAATTTTCAGAACAGTGATATTAAAAATTTCAGAAGCAACACAGGTATGGTTGTTGATAATTGGGTTACCGGTGATAAGCTGATTAAACAAAGACAGCCTTCTGCGAAAGAATCAATTGCTATTAACCAAAACCACTTATCTAACAATTCTGGGATACTTATGAATTATTCCGTATCAGGCCATCAGTTGGCATTTTCCTCTAAGGAATTAATTCTAGCCAATTCTAAACAAATGCTTAACATAAAATTTGAGGATGCCAGGGAGGTTGTGCCAAAATCGGAACAGAACTTTTCTTCGCTTAATAATTCTAAAACTTCGAAGGATTTTAATAAGGTCGTATATTCTAATTTATGGAATGGAATAACATTGGTCTATGAATCGACCAGGGATGGAATCCTTAAAAGTAACTATATAGTAGATTTTGGGATTCAAGGTGTAACTGTTAACTCTATTTGTTTGAGTTATAACCGCCCCGTTTCTTTAGATTTAAATGGTAACCTTATCATTCAATTTAATAATGGGACCTATATTGAAAAAAGCCCAATTGCCTGGCAGGAAACCGACAAAGGGCGTTCACCTGTCAAAGTCGCATTTCAAATAATAGGCGACTCAAAGGTAGGATTTATTTTAGGAGAGTATATAAAAGGGAAACCCGTAATCATTGATCCAACACTTTCTTGGAATACTTTTTTAGGGGGATCAGGAGATGACTTGGGTTATGCACTCACTGTTGATTCAATTGGAAATGTTTATGTATGCGGATATAGCAGCATAAGTTGGGGGTCGCCGGTTCGGTCACATTTTGGATCTGGCAATTATGATGGATTTGTTGCAAAACTCGATAACAGTGGAAATCTTACCTGGAATACGTTTTTAGGTGGTAGTGGTACGGATGTAGTGAATGATATTAAACTAGATAATAACGGAAATATCTTGATTTGTGGTTATAGCACTGCCACATGGGGATCTCCTGTGAGATCCTATACATCAGGAAGCGATGGTTATGCTGCAAAACTAAATAGTAGTGGTGTACTGCAATGGAATACTTTTCAAGGTGGAAGTAGTTCTGATGTTGAATATGCAATTGGCACAGATGCGAGCGGTAATATTTATCTTGGTGGATATAGCCAGACAAGTTGGGGCTCGCCGATAAGATCCTTTTCCTCTGGTACGGATGGAACAGCTGTAAAGCTAAATAGTAGCGGTGTTCTTCAATGGAATACTTTTTTAGGTACTACTTCCAATGATTATATTTATTCAATAGCGGTTACTGGAAGCGGTGATACCTATCTTGCGGGGATTAGCAATTCTACCTGGGGTTCGCCGGTACGATCATATTCATCGGGCATTGATGCCTGTGTAGTAAAATTAAATACAAGTGGTACATTACAATGGAATACTTTTTTAGGAGGAACAGGATCGGATTATGCCAGATATGATATTGCGATCGATGGAAGCAGTAATATTTATATAAGTGGAAATTCTTTAGCAAACTGGGGCTCTCCCGTACGCGCGTACACCACAGGAACAGGTACTGGAGACGCTTTCGTAGTAAAACTTAACAGCAGTGGGTCTTTACAGTGGAACACATTTTTAGGTGGGAGCACCGATGAGGCTGCTTATAGTTTAGCTATTAATAATTCAGGTGAAATATTGGTTGCCGGTTATAGTGCAGGTACCTGGGGATCACCAGAGGAATCCTATAGTTCAGGCATCGACTGTTTTGCCGCTCGACTTAATAACAGTGGAGCGCTACAATGGAATACTTTTATCGGAGGTAGCGGTGATCAGTATGCTTACAATGTTGCTCTTGATAATAGTGGAAATGTTTATCTATCAGGTTATAGCAACGGGACATGGGGGGCACCTGTTCGATCGTTCTCAGGAGGTACTTATGACGCACTTGTGGCGAAAATTGGCAATATAGCACTACCCGTTGAACTCCTTTATTTTAAAGCGAAAGTTAAAGACGGTTTAGGTATAATCAATTGGGCAACAGCCTCAGAAAAGGACAATCACTACTTTGAAGTACAAATAAGCCTAGATGCAAAGAATTTCAAAACAATTGGAAGAATAAATGGATTTGGAAACAGCAACAATATTATCAAATATGCATTTACTGATTCATTTATGAATCCCGGAACTAATTATTACAGACTTAAACAGACCGACTACGATGGAGATTTTAATTATTCTGATGTTGTTGCAGTAAATAGACAAATTTCAATTGCAGGTTTCAAAAACTTCATAATTTATCCCAATCCCGCATCAGATAGGATATCCATAGAATCTCTTAATGTAAATGAACATGAGTGCCGTGTTGAATTAACAGATATAAGGGGAAAAAAAATTTCTGAAAACATATTAGAAAAGGAAAAGACTATTGAATGTTTTTTTATACCTCCAGGCGTTTATTTTATTAATATTTATAATATAAAACATAAAATAATTCATCATGAAAAAATATTAATAAATCCATAGTCCTAATCGTTATAAAAATATGTAATACTCCCCAATTTTAAACCAAAAGGTTAGAAAGTTAAGTTAAAAATCTT
>CAZULO010000172.1:0-6463 GCA_964621245.1 uncultured Flavobacterium sp. | reverse complement strand
CTACCGCACGATTGAGTTTTGGATCGTTTCCAATAATCTCAAAGCGTTGTTTTATATTTTGAACTGATTCCATAAGCCCCCTAACCCCCGAAGGGGGAATTAAAAAAATTAAATAATATCTTGTTCCGCCCCTTTTGTTCCCTCTTTGGGGGTTAGGGGGCTATTCATAATCTCAGAATATCCAACCGCTTCACCAATTAAGGTTCCACTAGTACAATCAGATATTTTTACCATAACGAAATCTCCTGGTTTATAATTTTCTTTTGGAAAAACCACTACTGTGCTTTGTGAATTTCTTCCACTCCATTGTTTATCTGAACGCTTAGAATCTTTTTCTACTAAAACTTCCACAGTTTGTCCTACAAAACGTTTGGTTCTTTCTAAAGCAATTCGTTGTTGTAAATCGATAATTTCATTTAAACGACGTTTTTTTATTTCATCTGGTACATCATCTTCCATTTTTCTTGCTGCTAAAGTTCCTGGTCTTTCAGAATAAGCAAACATAAATCCGAAATCGTATTTTACATATTCTAATAAACTTAACGTATCTTGATGATCTTCTTCGGTTTCTGTTGGAAAACCTGCAATAATATCTTGTGACAATGAAATATCTGGAATAATTCGGTAAATATTGTCAATCAACGTGATATATTCTTCACGCGTATGTTGGCGATTCATTTCTTTAAGAATTCTAGTACTTCCACTTTGAACTGGCAAGTGAATATACTTACAAATATTATGGTGTTTCGCCATCACTTCAATCACTTCAAGATGCATATCTTGTGGATTTGAAGTAGAAAAACGAAAACGCATTTTTGGGAATTGCGTCGCACATCTATCTAACAATTGCGCAAAATCTACCGAAGTTGCTTTTTGCATTTCGCTAGCTTTATCAAAATCTTTTTTCAATCCACCACCATACCAAAGGTAACTATCTACATTCTGACCTAATAAAGTAACTTCTTTATAACCTTTACTCCATAAATCGGTAATTTCTTCAATAATACTTTCTGGTTCACGACTACGTTCACGACCACGAGTAAAAGGCACTACGCAAAACGTACACATATTATCACAACCACGAGTTATCGATACAAAAGCTGTAATTCCATTACTACTTAAACGTACTGGAGAAATATCGGCATAGGTTTCTTCTCTAGAAAGAATAACATTAATTGCATCACGACCGTCTTCTACTTCTCTTAATAAATTGGGAATATCTTTGTAAGCATCTGGACCTACAACCATGTCTACAATTTTTTCTTCGTCTAAAAATTTTTCTTTTAAACGTTCTGCCATACAACCTAAAACGCCAACCTTCATTTTCGGATTGATGTCTCGTTTTACAGCATTATACATTTGCAAACGTTTTCTAACGGTTACTTCTGCTTTATCTCTTATCGAACACGTATTTACTAACACCAAATCCGCTTCTTCTAAAACTTGGGTCGTATTATATCCTTCATTAGCTAAAATGGAAGCCACTACTTCACTATCAGCAAAGTTCATTTGGCAACCATAACTTTCTATAAATAACTTTTTCTGATTTCCCTCTTTCGAGTCTAAAACCATTGAAGTGCCTTGTTTATTTTCTTCTATAATCTTTTCTTCCATAATGATCGTATAATTTATTTTCAAAAACCAGAGTTTTCAAAACATCATGCAAAGATAATACTAAATTTTACTATCTGCCAAATTGTCAGCAATGGTTTAACAATTTTTTTAAAAAAGCGAGGGTACGAAAGTCTTAAAACATCAATTTAAGAGTGGCTTTATCTTTTAATCAAAAAAAAAATATACTTTTGCCAAATCAAATTAATGAAAATGGCGAAGAATTTAGTTATCGTGGAGTCTCCTGCAAAGGCGAAAACCATTGAAAAATTTTTAGGAACAGATTACCAAGTAGAATCAAGTTACGGACATATTGCCGATTTACCTTCAAAAGAAATTGGCGTAGATGTGAATGACAACTTTAAGCCTAAATATGAGGTTTCACCCGATAAAAAAGTATTAGTTAAAAAACTAAAAGACTTATCTAAAAAAGCCGATATGGTTTGGTTAGCTTCCGATGAGGACCGTGAGGGTGAGGCTATTTCTTGGCATTTAGCTGAAGAATTAAAATTAGATCCCGCCAAAACGAAACGTATTGTTTTCCACGAAATTACCAAAACTGCCATATTAAAAGCAATTGATAATCCGAGAACCATCAACTATAATTTAGTAAACGCACAACAAGCGCGTAGAGTTTTAGACCGTTTAGTAGGATACGAATTATCACCCGTACTTTGGAAAAAAGTAAAAGGTGGGTTATCTGCGGGTCGAGTACAATCAGTTTCCGTTCGATTAATTGTGGAACGCGAAAGAGAAATCATCAATTTCAAACCAGTAGCCAGCTATTCTATTGCAGCAGAATTTACGAATGAAGCTGGTAAAACAGTTAAAGCCAAACTAAATAAAAACTTTACTACTAAAGAAGAAGCGCAAGCTTTTTTAGAAAAAAATAAAAATGCCAATTTTAACGTTGCTGATTTAGAGACTAAACCGACAAAAAAATCACCAACAGCTCCATTTACAACTTCTACCTTACAACAAGAAGCTGCTCGTAAATTGTATTTACCTGTTGGAATTACGATGCAAATTGCACAACGTTTGTATGAAGCCGGTTTAATTACCTATATGAGAACGGACAGTGTAAATCTTTCTCAAGAAGCGATGGCCGCAGCCGCAGCAGAAATCACTTCCTACTACGGAAAAGAATACAGCAAACCAAGAAATTACAACACAAAATCAAAAGGTGCTCAAGAAGCTCACGAAGCAATTCGTCCGACAGATATGAGTCGCCATACAGTTGATATTGATAGAGACCAGGCACGTTTGTATGATTTAATTTGGAAAAGAACGTTAGCTTCACAAATGAGTGATGCCGAACTAGAACGTACCAATGTGAAAATTGCCGCAAACACACACAATGAATATTTTTCAGCAACTGGTGAAGTCATCAAATTTGAAGGTTTCTTAAAAGTATATTTAGAAGGAAATGATGACGATGAAGAGGAACAAGAAGGTTTATTACCCGCTTTAAAAGTAAAAGAAGAACTGAAAAACAAATTTATTACTGCTACAGAACGTTTTACCCGTCCAGCAAGTAGATACACAGAAGCTTCGTTAGTTAAAAAACTAGAAGAATTAGGCATTGGTCGTCCTTCAACCTATGCGCCAACCATTTCTACCATTATCAATAGAAATTATGTAGAAAAAGGTAGTTTTGAAGGTGCAGAAAGAAAATACGAGCAACTGACTTTGATTGCAAACGAAATCAAATCGCAAACTTTAAAAGAAAATTCAGGATCAGATAAAGGAAAATTAGTTCCAACCGATATTGGTGGCATTGTGACCGATTTCCTAGTTAAGAATTTTGAAACCATTTTAGATTATAATTTCACCGCCAAAGTAGAACAAGATTTTGACGAAATTGCTGCTGGAAATGAAGATTGGCATAAAATGATGAGTACGTTTTACAACCATTTCCACCCTATTGTAACAAAAGTAGAAACTACCGCAGAACGTGAATCTGGTGAACGTATTTTAGGAACAGATCCAAAATCAGGAAAACCTGTAAGTGTTCGTTTAGGAAAATATGGTGCGATGGCGCAAATTGGTGCAATAGATGATGAAGTCAAGCAATTTGCCAGTTTAAGAGCGGAGCAAAATTTGAGTAACATTACCTTAGAAGAAGTATTAAATTTATTCTTATTACCTAAATCTTTAGGTGTTTACAAAGATGAAGAAATAGAAGTCAACAACGGCCGATTTGGTCCTTACGTTAAATTTGGTACGCAGTTTATATCTTTAGCAAAAGGAGAAGAACCTCTTGATGTTACCATGGAAAGAGCCATCGAATTAATTGACGAAAAAATCAAAGCAGATGCGCCAATTGCTACTTACGACAACTTACCCGTTCAAAAAGGTGTGGGTCGTTTTGGACCTTTCTTAAAATGGAATGGGATTTTTATCAATGTGAATAAAAAATATAATTTTGATAACTTGTCGCAAGCAGACATAAACGAACTTATTGAAGATAAGCAACAAAAAGAAATCGAAAAAGTACTTCACAATTGGACAGAAGAAGGTATCAAAGTAGAAAAAGCACGTTGGGGAAGATCTGTCATTACAAAAGGGAAAATAAAAATTGAGTTGGGTAAAGACATAGATGCTACAATACTAACCTTAGAAGCTGTGAAGGAGATGATTGAGAAAAAAGCTCCAGCCAAAAAAGCTCCAGCTAAAAAAGCAGCAACAAAAAAACCAGCCGCTAAAAAAACAACTGTAAAAAAGAAATAAATCACACTCCAATTTATGACATTCGAATATTTACAACCCGTTTCAGAGGAAATTCAAAAATTTACTGAAAGATTATCTAATCAAACATTAGGTAAAAAAGTTGTATTACACACAGAAACTGAATTTCCAAATTTAGAAAATATTTCGATAGCCATTCTTTGCGTAAATGAAAATAGAGGGGCAAATTTAAGTAATGAGGAGCATTCGTTCGATACTTTCAGAAAAACATTATACAGTTTGTATCCAGGAAATTGGAACAAAGGAATAGCGGATTTAGGAGATGTTTTAATAGGAAATGAAACTAGCGACACCTATTTTGTGTTAAAAACAATTTGTAGTCAATTAATTAAACAAAAAATTATACCTTTGGTAATTGGAGGATCTCAGGATTTAACGTATGCTATTTATAGAGCGTTTGACCAACTGGACCAAATGGTAAATTTAGTAGCCATTGACAACAAATTAGATTTTGCTAGTGAAGAAAAATTAGAATTAGATTCCTATCTGACCCAAATTATTGTAGAAGAGCCAAACAATTTATACAATTTCAGCAGCGTAGGATACCAAACGTATTATACATCACAGGAAGAAATTGATTTAATTGAGAAATTATATTTTGATAGTTACAGACTAGGTGAAATCATAAAAAATCCAGCAACAGTAGAACCTGTTTTTAGAGATGCCGATATCATAAGTTTGGATATGAAAGCAGTAAAATCATCAGATTCGGGGAATACTATTGAATTTTTTCCAAATGGATTTGACGGTAGAGAAATATGTGCTTTAGCAAGATATGCTGGAATTAGTGATCGTGTAAGTGTATTTGGAATTTTCAATCAAATGTACAGCACAAATGAAAATGAATTACTAGCTCAAATTTTATGGTATTTCATTGAAGGATATCATTTGAGAAGTTACGAATATCCATTTGAAGATAAAACAAATTATTTCCGATATATTGTTTTAGCTGATGAGGAAGAATTAGTATTTTACAAAAGCAATCGATCTGAGAGATGGTGGATCGAAATAAATTACAATAATATTTACAATAAAACTGTTAAAAAAACGTTATTACCTTGCACAAAAGAAGATTATCTAGCGGCTTGTAACGCTGAAATACCAGAAAGATGGTGGAAAGCACATAAAAAAAACTAGCAAAACATCGTTAAAAGTAAGGTATTTGCCGATAAAAAACACTTTTTTTAGTTTTTTTTAAGATTGCTATTGTATATGTCAAAATAAATAGATAGGTTTGAACCCTAAAACAAAATAAATTTTATAACCCAATTAATATGAAAAAGTTTTTAGTATTATCGGCAGCATTGGCTTTGTTTACAAGCTGTGGTAAAGGCGATAAAGGTGAACTGGTAGGCGTTAAAGGCAAAAAATGGTTTTCTGAAAAACCATATGGTATGGCTTTGATACCTGGAGGTGCATTTACAATGGGAAAGTCAGATGATGACGTTGCCAACATTCAGGATGCCCCAACTAAAACTGTAACTGTTCGTTCTTTTTACATGGATGAAACAGAAATAACTAATAGTGAATACCGCCAATTTGTAAATTGGGTTAAAGATTCAATTATTAGAACAAGATTGGCTATACAAGCAGAAGAATCTGGAGCAAAACCAGCAGATGGCGCGAAAAGCAATAAAAATGGTGGTTCCATTGGTAGCTATGCGTTTGCTGATGCAGATCCAGAAAAAATGACTGCATACGACAAATATATGTATGAGAATTACTATAGTGTAGGAACAGAAAAAGACGCCTATGCGAATAGAAAATTAAACCGTAAAGTGAAACTTGTTAACGAAACTGCAAAATATCCAGATGCAGATTACGTACAAGTAATGGATTCAATGTATTTACCTGAATCAGAATCGTTTAATGGGTTAAAAACGATTGATGTGAGTAAATTAAAATTCAAATACAACCAAGTTGATTTAAATAAAGCGGTAAAGAAAAAAGGACGTAAAAATTTTTACGAAGATGCTGAACCAATTGAAATTTATCCTGACACAACAGCTTGGATTAAAGACTTCGCTTATTCATACAATGAGCCAATGCATAATGATTATTTCTGGCACCAAGCTTATGGAGAATATCCAGTAGTTGGAGTGTC
>CAZULO010000171.1:0-6494 GCA_964621245.1 uncultured Flavobacterium sp. | reverse complement strand
ATTGCGTACCACAAAGTGCCACATCAGGATGGGCTTCTAAATAAGCGATTTGTTTTTCAAAACGTGTGGGCAAACTGATATCATCACTGTCCATTCGTGCTATAAATTCCCCTCTAGCTATAGTTAAACCATAATTTAAACTATTGGTATAGCCTGTATTTTTGGGTTTTACAATAAGTTGAATTCTAGAATCTGTATACGATTGAATAATGGCTACAGATTGGTCGGTAGAAGCATCATCGATTATTAATAATTCAAAATCGGTAAACGTCTGATTTAAAATACTGTCTACCGCTTCCCGGAGATACAATTCTGAATTGTATACCGGCATTAAAACTGATATTTTTGGCGTTGTATTCAAAGCAGTAATCATAAAGTTACCCAAGTTTTAGGGATAAGATCTGAGGTATTTACAGTAGGATCATTAAACCAAACTTTTGGGGCAATAACAATTTTGTTAGGTGTAGCATTTAACCAAGCACCCCACCAACTAAAACTGCTGTTAGCTATTATATTATGTTGGCATGAGGCCATTAATTGTAAGTCTTCAAAATTGGTAGTGGCATCATTAAAATCTACATAATGCGTTTCAAAATTAAGTTTAAAATTTTCTTTTACCCAAGGCATATCGTCAGAAAACAAAAAGAAAACTGGGTTTTTTACTTGACTTTCAATAAGCTGAATGGCATTTTTATAGTAGTGTGTTTTGTCTGTATCATGCACTACATTACCCACATAATCTCCTCTTCTAAAATGTATGGAAACCGCATTTACCGTTTGCATATAGGAAATCATTTCTTTGGTTTGTTGTTTGAACGGAGTTACAATTTGAAAATCGTTTCTAATTTCTTCTTCATATTTTAAAAAATAATTTTGCGATTGAAAATAACCTTCCAGAAATAAATAATCTGATTTTGTTTCGATTAATTTCGAATTATACGAAAAGTCATGATCGTCTTCATTATAATAAATAACTTTATAAAATATTTTTTTCAAACGACGTTTCCAGATAGATTCTGGTTTGTAAAAATCAGGTTGCACTTTAAAATGATGTAAACCATATTGATGTAATTTATACCAACCGAAAATCGAAATATCTAGTTTAAATTTACGTTTCAATTCTAAAGAAAACGCTTTAGCCATAGCATATTGAAACATTTGATTGCCCAAGCCACCTTTTATTTTTACAACAATCATGGTAAATTATTTTAATTTCCAATTTTCCCAAACAAATTCGTACTGATACGTTACGTTATGGGTTTCTTGTAATTTGGCTTGAATGGCTTGCATGCGTTCTTTTGTGTTTTCAAATAAAAAATCGTGAAATTGTACTTGAATATTTTCAAAAACACCTATCAAATTGGCAGCTATTAAGGATTCTAATACTTCATATTCACCACCTTCTATGTTAATTTTGATTAAATCTACTTTGGTAATAGCGTTGGTTTGGATAAAATCTACAATAGATTTCAATTGAATAGTTTCCGTTTCTGCTGTTTTTAAAAACACAGAAGAAGAATTATCCGACATACTAATCGGCAAAGAACAATCTTTTCCTGCTAAACCATATTGAAAAGGGATAATTTTTGGTGTAGCAGCAAATTTATTTTGGATGATAGTGTAAAATGCTAAAATAGGTTCAAAAACATAAATTTTAGCTTGGTATCGGTTATATATAGCTTCCGCAAATTCGCCTTTGTACCCGCCTAAATCAAAAACAACCGAATTTTCATTTAGCTCATAATTTAAACGTAACGTTTCGTCACCCTTTACTTTAAGCCAAGGTTTAACTCGCTGGTATTGAATAGCATCGTTACCCACTAAAGATTTTCCGTAAGCATCGTATCGGATTAGTTTTTTTATAAATTTCTTTACTTGCTGAATCATAGTAGTGCTTTTATTTTTGCTATTATTTTCTTCAAATTTTTTTTAATCGGATGCACCGGTTGATAATTTAACTTCAAAGAAAACAATTCTTTTTCTAAATTAGGATTTTTAGTGTCTAAAATTGATACCATCCAGGGAAAAAATTGATCTTCTTGTAAACTCTTTATCTTTTGTGCTTGAAGACTTTCTTTTCTTTTTTCATAGGCATCGTTCGCAAGGGCCTGTTCTATAATTTGGATCGCTTCTTCAAAGTTACCGATATCAATTCGAATAAAAGAAGCTTCAGCAACGATTTGTTCCAAATTCGGGCAACCGTAATAAAACGGAAGGGTATTGGCATAAATACAATCAAAATATTTTTCAGTTACCCAATCGTCACAAAAATCATTTTCTATCGCAATGGTATATTTGTAATCGGCTAACACCTCCCATTTATTTTCAAAATCAACTATCCCTCTTCCGAAAACATCTAATTGATCACCAAAATGTTGTTTTAATTGTTGGACAAACTCGAGTCGGTTTCTATGTCCTTCTGTAAAAGCTTTGTTCGAAGAAACAACGGAGAGTAATTTTGTTTTTTGGGGGCTAGTGTTGGCACATAATTCATCGTAAGATTTTCCCACAAACCAAGGATTGGCATTATGAGAATACAAAATATTACGATGTTTTAATTCTCTTTGAACAGTTATGACCAAGCCGAACTGATCTAAAAAAGGTTGAATAAATTTCGGACTCGTATGATAGCATTCACCCGGAATAAAAATTATATTTTCAGGATTACATGTTACAGTTTCTACTTTTAAATTATAATCCGTATAAATGATCCAAAAATCACATTCTTTTAAAGTATCGTCAATTACAAATTTGTAATTACCCCAAATTTGAGAAAAAGCAGGCGTTTGTCGGAACAAAGGAAAATCATAATTAAAAGTAAGCTTTACTATAATCATGGCTTAGATTTTTTTCCATTCCGGATTCATAAAAAATAAACCCGCAGCCCGTGGTAAATTTCTTGAAGTATACGAACCTCCATCTATAATTTCAAAAGTCAAGGCATTTTGAATACAATCAAATACTTGATGACCAGTTGTACTAGCAGAAGTAAGACTGATATAATACAACCCAGGAAAAAGTCTAATGTCTTTTAAATGAATTTGAAATTCTTCTATTTCCTTTTCATGATGAATTTCGAAATTAGAATCTCTAGGCATCATATGAAAAACAGGCATTTCTTCTGTGGTGAAAATTTGTATACCCATTTCACTTCTTTTTTCAGTTGAATTATTTTTAATTTGAAGTTTGATAATCAAATCATCTCCAATGGAAAATTCTTGAGTGTTTTTTTGATGTTGATTGAAAATTTCAATAGATTGAAACATCATGTTTTTAGTTCCACTTCTACTAGTTTCGTCATCAAAAACTACTTTAAACTCGGTTGATTTATTAATATCAGAATACACATCAAGTGCCTCATTTACGGTACCATCAAATTTTAATCTTCCGTTTTCTAAAACGATCCCTCTAGAACACAAACTTTTTACCGCCGCCATATTATGACTTACAAATAAAACGGTTCTACCTTCCGATTTGGAAATGTCTTGCATTTTACCAATCGCTTTTTTCTGAAACTCGGCATCACCTACGGCCAAAACCTCATCGACAACCAAAATTTCAGGCTCTAAAAAAGCGGCAACAGCGAAGGCCAAACGAACGGTCATACCACTACTGTACCTTTTAGTAGGCGTATCGATGTAGCGTTCACAACCTGAAAAAGCAATAATCTCATCTAATTTAGATGTGATTTCTTTTTTTGTCATGCCTAAAATAGCGCCGTTTAAATAGATGTTTTCTCTACCCGTTAATTCTGGATTAAACCCCGTTCCTACTTCTAGTAAAGAGGCTATTCTTCCTTTGGTTTTTATAACACCTGTGGTAGGTGCCGTTACTTTTGATAATATTTTTAACAAAGTAGATTTACCCGCTCCATTTTTTCCAATGATACCTACTACTTCCCCAGCCTGAATGTCAAAGTTGATATCTTGTAAAGCCCAAACGTATTCGCTAGTTCCTTTGGAACTTCTATCGTTCACTTCACCCACTTTTAAATACGGATCTTCTTTACCACGGATGGTATGCCAAAACCGATTTAAATCGTGACTTAAAGTACCCGTCCCAACCGTACCCAAACGGTATTGTTTCGAAATATTTTCTGCTTTTAATATGATTCTATTTTGATTCATTTACTTTTTTATTTTGCGAATTGCGATATGGATAAATTGAAAAATAGGCGAATGGATTAAACCGTATCAATAAAATTTTTCTCGGTTTTATTAAAAATCAATAATCCAATAAAAAACAACAAAATGGTGATTCCTAGGGTATAGAAAATACCAAACATAGAAACTTCTCCTTCTGCTAATAACAAATACCGTGAAGTTTCAATAATGTAAGCTAACGGATTGTAACGAACCAACCAGGCATAATCGGGTAATTTTTCTTGTAGTAAGGCGATAGGATACATCACGGCAGACACATACATAAGCAATTGCACACCAAAACCAATTAGGAATGACAAATCGCGGTATTTCGTTACCAAAGAAGAAATAATCATCCCTAAACCTAAGCCTAAAACCCCCATGATGACCACCAATACAGGAAATAAAAACACAAACGGGCTGCAAGATAAAGCTACGCCAGCTAGACTGTAATAGACATAAAACCCTATAAAAATAAGTAACTGTATAGACAATTTCAATAAATTAGAAACCACTATTGAAAGCGGCATAATTAATCTAGGAAAATAAACTTTCCCGAAAATACCGGCATTTTTTTTAAAGGTATCCGAGGTTTCGTTTAAACAAGTGGTAAAATAATTCCAAACGATTATACCTGCTAAATTATATAAAAAAGGAGGAGTAACTCCAGTTTCAATACCAGCCACACTATTAAAAATAATCGTAAAGGTAACGGCTGTAAACAAAGGCTGAATTAAATACCAAAGTGGTCCTAAAATAGTTTGTTTGTAAACGGTAACTACATCTCTCCGAACGAATAGAAAAAGTAAATCTCTGTAATTCCAAATCTCTTTTAAGTGTAACGAAAAAAAGTTGTCTTTAGGTTTGATTTCATACAACCAATCGTCTTCAGGAATTTTATCTGTATTCATGTATTTATTACCATTAATTAGTGTTCAAAAATAGCCTTTTTAAGTACAAAAACAAAATGTAAAATTAAAGGAAACAGCCTTTAAAAATTTTAGGTTTGTTAAGACACACAAAATAAAAAAATCTTATATAAAATAAACAGATAAAAGCAGTTATAAATAAAAAATTTAAAATTATAAAATCGTAAAAAAAAGGTTAAGTCCGTTCCTTAATTTAGAATTTAAAAATACAGATAATTGTATCCTAAATCACCCCATAAAAGCACAGTGTACAGATAATCAATATATTAAAAAACAACACAAACATGTTCTAACTGTCTTACGAATTCTAAAAAAATGAAAAATACTAATATTTAAAAGTTAAAAAGAGAAGTGAAAAAATAGAAAACAGGTCGTTTGTTTTATTTTTTTGTATCTTTGGCACTGTTTTTGAGAAATACAGATTTTTTTTAAACAACTATAAAAAAAATAAAACCCTTTACTTATGAAAAAATTTTTTACGCTTATTATTTTAATTTGTTTTTCGGCATCGAGCCAAACGTTCGACAATAGTCTTTATGATGATTTCTTAAAGAAACACGTGTCAGAAAAAGGAGTGGTGGATTATGATAAGGTTTTAAAAAACATTGATCAAATTAACAAAATTACTACAAACTTTTCTAAAATTTCTCCAAATAAAAGTTGGAGTTCAGATGAAACCAAAGCATTTTGGATCAATGTATACAATGCAAATGTGATTAAATTATTAGCAGATAATTATCCGTTAAAAAGTGTGAATTACATTAGAGAACCGTTTCAAATGAATTTCATCTCATTTGATGGCGAGAAAATTTCATTAGATTACATCAAAAAAGAAATCTTAAGTAAATTTGGAGACCCAAGAACGCATTTTGCCTTATATGATACTTCAATTTCTTCACCAAGATTAAGAAACATACCGTATGATCCAGCAACTTTACAAACGGATTTAAACTTCATGACAACAGAATTCGTGAATAACCCAGCAAAAAATGCCATTACAGCAAAAAATGCAGCCGTTTCAAAAATTTTCGAATGGTACATTACTGATTTTTTAGGAACTAACTCAATCGTTTCTTTCATCAACACTTTCTCAATGGTAAAAATTAATGATGACACCAAAATCACCTTTTTAGAATACAACTGGAATTTACATAAAATATAATCCAATATTAGATGAAAAGCTAACCTTAAAAGTTAGCAAAAAAGTAAAAAATAGTCAACAAAGTTGGCTATTTTTTTTTACCCAAAACCCATCTCCCCATCACCAATCACCCCATCACCCATTCCCCACAACTCACAACGCAAATCTCCCCATCACCATACTCCATATACTGTCAGACTGAGCCTGTCGAAGTCCTCATAAATCGTAGATCCCTGAAAGGCTTCGACAAGCTCAGCTTGACAATAGCGCAAATAATGAAAT
>CAZULO010000170.1:0-6527 GCA_964621245.1 uncultured Flavobacterium sp. | reverse complement strand
CGTACAGCATGTTAGAGAACAAACAGGTTTTAACTCCGCAAAGAAAGCACGGTAATATTCCTTTGTAAACAGAATATAGAAATAGAAGCTCCCAATGTGAATTGGGAGTTTTTTTGTACTATTATTTAGAATTCAAACAGGTGTGTCTTTTTTTTAAAAAAGATTATTTAGTCACGTTTTTTGTGTCCTTTTTTTAAAATTTATTTTTTAATCACGTTTTTCGTGTCCTTTTTAAATTTATTTTTTTTTGACACAAGCCATAAAAAAACTCCCAATTTGAAAATAAAATTGGAAGTTTTTTATTAGACCTGACAAGTTTTAAAATCTATCCGGTATTGCAGGAGTAGATATTGTGGTACGATTTGCAAATCTGTGTAATCGGGTGTGTTTTTCACAATTTAATTCAATTGGTATATATCTTCATATTTCATGTGTTTTTTTCGACTGATGGTATAAATGGGTGTACCATTGATGTCTTTTATAACACCTAGACTTTCATCATTTGCTTTTGGAAAATTAATTTGATAACTTCTTCCATCATCTAATTTAATTCCATAAGTTTCCACGGAATTCTGAATATTTACTTCGTTTTGTGTATAACCAAAAGTTGTTTTTTTTCCTAAGCTGTCGGTTACGGTTAAACTTTTTGCGTCAAAAAACATTTCAAATTTTATACCCTTAGAATCTGTGACTTTCCACTTTCCTCTGTAGGTTTCTGAACCTTCACATCCTAGTAAAAGTACGGCTAAAATAGCCACTAAGGCGCTGCTGATTTTTTTCATTTTATTGTGATTTTAATTTATTTACCAAGCTTTTTTGATCTGCTCTAATTTATAATAATAAGGAAGTAGTAATAGCAATTCTAATCTTATAGTTACCCCTGTATTTTCTACAAAAATAGGAGTTGCAACCATTGAAAAAAAACAAATTACAATTCCAGCAATAGCATCAATTTTCCCTATTTGAATGGCATTGTCTTTTTCAAACCATAAAGAATACGCTGCAAACGCTTTAAAAAATAGAATTGCAAGGATGAAAATTCCCGTAAAACTGATTGGTTCGTTTGTTTTAAAACCATAAAACGATAAATCTACGGTTCCTATAATAATTCCTACAATAAAGGAAGCAATTCCTGCAACTCCTAAAATCATAAATAACCAACAAAATACTTTTATCCAAGCGGGTAATAAGGCTCTTCTATTAGTTGGTTTTTTTTCAAATTGCTCAAATTGGCTGTTTGTAATTTCTTCCATTTTAAACGGGTATTATTTTATTTCAAAACATGATGCGCCAAAACTTTTTGGACCTCATACACATTTACCGATTTATTAAACTGTTTGACAATACTAGGATGTACTTCGCTAGAAATCCAAATTTTTAATTCGGCTTCTAAGTCAAATGTTCCGGCTGTTTCTATGCTGAAACGTGTAATGCTTTTATACGTTATTGTTTTATATTCCGTTTTGCTTCCCGTAAGGCCTTGCACATCGACTAAAATTAGTCGTTTGTTAGTGAAAATAAACGTATCACGAATTAACTTGAAACCTAATTCTATTTCTTCTGAATCGGTTAATAATTGACCGTATTTTTTTAATAAGTCTTCTTGGGTCACGGCTCCTGCGTTACCTAATAATGATGAAAATAGTCCCATGTTTTTGTTTTTATGTTGTTTGATTTATGGATGAACGACGGATTACAAATCTGCATATCGGCTAGTTTAGGTTTTTATTAGACCTGACAGGTTTCAAAAACCTGTCAGGTCTTGCTGTAGAATGTGTTATGGGCATGGATTGTAAATCTGCGCTATTGGGTTTTTATGTTTTTATGTTTTTTGTTTTGTTATATTTATATTTTATTGGCTCAAAGTCAGGAGACTTTGCGCGGCATGGGTTTTTTAATTATAAATTTAGTTATTGCGCCAAACGGCTGTTAGCAGTAGTTATTTATCTTCTCTTTCTTCCAATTGTTTAATTAATCTTTCAACACCTGATAAATCAGCATATTTAACTGACCATAAATCTTCGTCATAATTAAATAACTCATAATTTCGCTCAAACAATTTAATTGATTCTTGTGATTTATGATTTATTAAAACTGCATCTTCCATCTTATTTTTGAATGTTTTTGTGAATTGAAAGGAATATTTTACTCTTTCAATATTATCATGATAAGGAACTGCGATTGAGTAAAATAAAGGATTCATAGACATTTTTCCAGAAGGTTCACCCTTTCGAAAATTAATTATTTTTTTTCTGTTATTTGATTTATTATGTGGATATAGAGTGTGTATTATTCTAGTTCCTTTGTAAAGTATCATATGATATTTAGCTTTACCGTTATTTTCCCCTTCAACAAATCCAGAATACAAATCAAACAAGTTTGGATTTTTATTCTTTTCAATATTTAAATTTTCATTTGAATAAAGACTGTCAGCAATTGCTACGTAATCTATTATTGGTAAAGATTTCCTATTAAACTTACTCGGATCATCAAGTATTATTTTGTCATTACCTTCTTTCCAATAGTGGTTTTCTGACCAAAAACTATGTCTTTGATTTATGTGAGTAAATCCAGTATTTTCATCACCTTTTATAAATATTATTCCATTATTTGGTGAAATTTTATAAATTGATGTTTTCTCGATACCAAAACTTAAAATATTTGGAATCCTTAAGACTTCGCTGATTTTTGCAGAATCAATAATTTCTTGTATTTCTTCAGATGTTAATATTTCTTCAGGCATTTTTATATAATTACCGGTAACTTGTATATATGCGAATTTTATTAGCTTCCCCAAACATACAAAAAACCCCACAAAAAAAGACCGCCAAAGCAGTCTTTATGTTGTCAACTTATTAACAAGTTTATATTTAGCTTAAAATTTTAGCTTCTAAACCTACCCTTTCAATTTGTTTTTTGTGTTGTTCAATTTGGAATTTGTTGAAGTTGTTCCATCTTGTAAAACGGTCTCTTTTTTGATTGCTCATGGCGTTGATGCACACGTTATTGTCTTTGTATTTGTCGTGTAAGACTTCTAAAATCTTAAAGAAAAATTCGTCTAATAATACGATAGTCTCAAATTCTGATTTAAAATGGGTTAGTTGGAGTAACTCTAAAACTTCTGCTTTTTCTTCGGCAGTCATTTCGGTAGTATAACCGTGCTTTAACGATTTAAAAATGATGTTGTTCCAAACCTTACTGTCGTGTCCCCAAGCTACATCGGTTACGTTTAAAGAATGTTCGCAAATTAATAGTATCGCATAAAGTACGTCTTGTAAATAGGAGATAGGAAACTCATCAAAACTTCTAAATTCGAAGCCGCTTTGGTACATTTTTTCTTGATTGAAATCTAAACCGACATCAGAAAGTAAATTGTATTCCATGTCGTTTTCAATTTGATCTCGCCACCAAATGTTTTCTTCTTTTGTAAACTTTAATAGTTTTCTAAAATCTTCTACGTTATAAGTTAGTATTTTACCTTTCGGCATCACTTTATTGTACGTACCCACACCAATATAACGCGACATGGCATTTCGCATAGAACCTAAAGCGTAGTTTTTGTCTAAATTAAACTTTTCACTAATTACACCCATAATGTCCGGACTTCCTAATGTGGCAATAAAAAGCGGCTGAAACCATTGTAATAAATACATGGCATTTGCGTGTGTTTTATCGAAGGCATCGTAATCTACAATGCGGCTGTTTTGTGTTAGAGTAGGTAAGGTAAGGTGAAAATGATACGTTCCATTATTGAACAAAACAATATTTTCTTGGTTCGACATGAACATGTTTAGTCCGCTGTTGTAGGCAGGAAAATGAAGTTTTTCTTCTAGGACTCCCGATTCATTAATTTTATCTACAAATAAATTTTTTGTCGTAATTAACTCCTTGCAAGATTCTTCTATGGTTCTGTTTTCGAAATATTTAGTGACAAATTCAATAGAATCACCATCAAAACAAACCGAACCCATTGGATTGGTTTTAGTAGTAATCATGCTACTAATGTTGAACGGTTGTTTTTCTAAAAAGTTTTCTAAAATACTTTTGCCTAAATAATCGGGGTTTTCAATAGTTTCGATACTGATGCTTCCGTTATCTGGAGCTTCTGTTTCGATTTTTTTGGCTATTGTTTTATGATTGTATTTTAAATCTAATTTTTCTAAAGAATGACTATTAATCATTCTACTAATAAAATAGTTTTTATTTGTATCGAAACCCGTTTTTAAAGCTAATGACAAACTTCCTGGTTTGTAATAGGTAGTGTAATCTAAACTATATCGTTCACGACCCACTTTTTCTTGTATAAATGCGCCAGACACCGTTAGAGGATCTTGAAATTGAATATAGGTTTCGTTTTCTAATCCAATTCCCCAATAATACTTTGTTGTCTGATTGTCTTTCATTTATACGTTTGTTCTTTTAAGTTTGATATATTGTTTTTTATCCGTTGGATGTAATTTGTTTTTGCTGATGATTTTTATCAGAAAATTGTTTCGAGAACAAGAAATATTTCATTAAAACGATTCTCGATACATTTTTTGTTCCGCTTCACTGCACAAAAAAACACTCGAATTGACGTTTTTTAATATTGTTCACAACGGTTTTTTTTTTATTTCTTTTTTGTTATTCGTGATAGTAAAATACATGAGACGAATAACGATCGTGATTCCACCAATCTTTTCTGGCTTTGGCGAAATAATTATAATTTATTTTACCAGCTTGAGATTGTAAGGGGTATTTGACTACACCATTTTCTCGAAATGCTTTTTTAGTTTTGGTTTCTGGGACAATTGGTACAATATGTCCTGATAAACCTACTATTTTTCTTTTGGCACAGATGATTCCTACGCCACCTTCTGTGTTGACTTTATGTTGAATTTCATCTAAATCGGTCATTTTTTTCCAACCAAAACTAGCGCCCCAAACTCCAAACCAATCGTGAATCGCACTAGAATAAATATTGTCAACCGTTTCGCCAAAAACAGGTTCCACTTCTTCGCCATTTAATACTCTTTGTAAGGCTTCATCTGTCCACCAAATAGTGGGTAAATAGACTTTAGCGAAATAACAATAATCATAAGAGTATACGTTGCAATAGGTATCTTCCACCGTTCTTTGGTATCTTGTGCTTTTTGTAACGTTCAGTTTTTCAATTAATTGATGTAAACTTTCTTTTTTGGTTTCCAAATTGGTTACATCTCTGTAAGGAACTCCTTCATCGCTAATAGGATGAATTTTCATTAAGAAAGAATCTAATCTAGAATCTGGATGAGGTAATAATTGCGCTTCTTTTATTCTGCTGTCAACTTTTGTTACTTCTACAAGAGTTTTTATATCTGATGATGTAGTACTATTTTCCATTGTTGTTGTCTTACTTAAATAATTTTCAACGTTCAATTCATAAGGTTTTAACCGTTTTGAAATATACTAGTTTTTTTTAATTGTTGTGAATTAAATTTACTTAGTTTTCAAAAGTATCAAAATATCTTATAAAAAAAAATTAAAATGTAAAACGCATCAATTTTCTTTTAACTACAAATGCTAAGCTTATACGGGTTGGTTTACAAAATCCATCCGTACCAAACCGTCATCGTCAATTTTGGTTAGGGTGATTTCGTGTAACGTGTTGGCTAATTCTGGGTTCCAAGGGGTTTTTACTTTTACGTAATTTTCTGTAAAACCTGTAATATAGCCTTCTTTGTTTTCGTTTTCGAATAAAACGGTTCTCGTTGTACCAATTTGACTTTCGTAAAAAGCTCTGCGTTTTTTTACGGATAGTCCGCGTAGCATTTTACTGCGTTTGCTTCTTACGTTTGCAGGCACTTCACCTGGCATATTTGCGGCTTCCGTATTGTCGCGTTCACTATAGGTAAACACGTGCAAATACGAAATGTCCATTTCGTTTAAATAATTGTACGTGTCTAAAAAGTGTTCGTCGGTTTCACCAGGAAATCCAACAATGACATCTACACCAATACAAGCGTGTGGCATTACTTCTTTAATTTTATTCACGCGTTCCGTATAAATTTCACGTTGGTAACGACGCTTCATTTTTCCTAAAATTTCATTGCTACCACTTTGTAAGGGAATATGAAAATGCGGTACGAAAGTTCTGCTTTTGCTTACAAATTCTATCGTTTCGTTTTTTAGTAAATTAGGCTCAATGCTTGAAATTCTTAATCTTTCAATACCTTCAACTTTGTCTAATTCTTGAACTAATTCTAAAAACGTATGTTCGTGTTTTTTGTTTCCGAATTCCCCTTTTCCGTAATCGCCAATATTTACACCCGTTAATACAATTTCTTTGATGTTTTGTTCTGAAATTTCTTTGGCGTTTTTCAACACATTTTCCAAAGCATCACTTCTCGAAATTCCACGCGCTAACGGAATCGTACAATACGTACATTTATAATCGCAACCATCTTGTACTTTTAGGAAAGCACGCGTTCTGTCGCCAATAGAATAACTGCCCACATAAAAATCGGCTTCTTCAATTTCGCAACTGTGCACTTCGCCCATATCGTTTT
>CAZULO010000169.1:0-6530 GCA_964621245.1 uncultured Flavobacterium sp. | reverse complement strand
ACGTTTCACTTTCTTCCGATAATATTTTATTTAAAACGCGTCTAATTGGCGCTTCGTCTTCTATAATAAGGATTTTACTCATTTCTTTTATTTGGGTTAAAAGTTAAAAAGGGTTTTCGCAAAATCGTCTAAATTTTTAAACTAAAACCTTTTAAACTATTTTTAATACTTCAGCCATTTATACAATTCTTTCCAAGTTGGTTTTTTTCCATACATTAAAATACCAATTCGGTAAATTTTACTGGCAAACCAAACTACTCCAATAAATGTACCAAATAATAAAATTAGAGATACAATGATTTGCCAAGTTGGGACTCCAAATGGAATTCGCATTAACATTACAATTGGAGAAGTAAAAGGAATCATGGAGAATATGGTAGCAATATTTCCGTGTGGATCGCTTGCTACGGTAAAAAATCCGATATAAACCCCTAACATTAAAGGCATTATAATTGGCAATAAAAATTGTTGCGAGTCGGTTTCATTATCCACAGCTGCCCCAATTGCTGCATACAAAGAACTATATAAAAAATAGCCTCCAATAAAATAAAATATAAATGAAATAATAATTGTTGCAATAGGTAAATTCCATATTTCATTTAAGTATAATGGAAGTTTGGCCATTAGTCCAGAATTTTGTGCGGCTAACTTAACGGCTTCTGGATTGGTTTTGGCCATAGAACTAGCTGCTGTTTCTGCTCCAAAAAAAGTAGAAGCTATAAAAAATATTGATATTCCAACAATAGCCCAAATTACAAATTGCAGTATTCCGGCTAACGAATTTCCAATTATTTTCCCCATCATTAACTGAAAAGGTTTTACGGATGAAATCACAATTTCGATTATTCTATTGGTTTTTTCTTCAATTACGCTTCTCATGACAAAGTTTCCATAAATGATAATGAACATCATAATTAAATAGCCGAATAGAAATCCTAATCCAATTTTAATTTCGTTGATTCCTTTTAAACTAACATCTCCAGAATATTTACTCAATTTTAAGGAAGATTCGACCTTTGCTTTATCGATTTTAGCAATATCTAAATTATTGGATTTAAAATTATCTTGGGTCAATAAAGAATCTACTTTTTCTTCAATGTTCGAAATAAAATCAGCACTAGCGCTTTCATCTGAAATAAATTCTACTTTCGCTTTTAAATCTTGAATAGTAGCGGTTTTCGGCACGAATAACAAACCTTCATAACTTTTACTTGCCGTATCTTTTGCTACATTAAAAGGCAAAGCAGACAAATCAGTATAAGCTGTTTCTTTGTCAGATTTCAAACTTCCTTTTAAAATATTTCCTTGATCGTAAATCGCAATTTTAGTCGCTTCATCTTTGTTGATGCTAGATAAATAGCCGATAAGAAACGACATCCCTAAGAAAATTAAAGGACTTAAAAAAGTCATTACAATAAAAGATTTGTTGCGTACTTTGGCAATAAATTCTCTTTGTATGATTAATACTAATTTGTTCATTTTATTTTTTGTTTCAAGTTTAAAGTTGTTTTGGTTTCAAATTATAGAAATTGGAATCAACTTATATTTATTTTAGTTCTCGATACAATTTTTATTTCCCGTTCTAAAAAAACGAGAAACAAAAATCACTCGAAGTGACGATTCCATTGCCTTTGATTATTGTTATCAACTAACAGTTTGAATAAAAATATCGTTAACACTTGGAATTTTTTCTGCGAAATGCGTTACTTGACCATTTTGAGATAAAATAGTCAACAAGTCGTTTGTGGTATGATTTCCTAGTTGCACTTCTAATTTTAAATCGTCATTTAAAGATTTGAAATCTGTTGGAGCTATAGTAAATTTTTGTGTTAATTGATACATTAAACCTTCTACGTTTTGAGTCATCACGCCTACTTGAAAGGTATTGGTTCTGAATTCACGTTTTACATCTTCTAATTTTCCTTCAATTAGTTTATTCGATTTATGAATTAAAGCAATATAATCGCACATTTCTTCAACACTTTCCATTCGGTGCGTAGAAAAAATAATAGAAGTTCCTTTTTTGTTTAATTCGATAATTTCATCCTTAATTAAATTAGCATTCACGGGATCAAAACCAGAAAATGGTTCATCTAAGATCAATAATTTTGGGTTGTGAAGCACCGTAACAATAAATTGTACTTTTTGGGCCATTCCTTTGGAAAGTTCTTGTAGTTTTTTGTCCCACCACGATTCAATTTCAAACTTTTCGAACCAATATTTTAATTGTTTTTTAGCTTCTTGCTTGCTCATTCCTTTTAGTTGTGCCAAATACAAACATTGTTCACCTACTTTCATAGATTTATACAAACCACGTTCTTCTGGCATGTAACCAATCATAGAAATATGAGAAGGATTTAGTTTTTCCCCATTTAAAATAATTTCACCTGCATCAGGCAACGTAATTTGATTGATAATTCGGATAAGTGAGGTTTTACCAGCTCCATTCGGTCCTAATAAACCATATATACTTCCTTCAGGAACATTTAAAGAAACAGAATTTAGCGCGGTATAATCGCCATATTGCTTCACAACATTTTTTACTTCTAAAATAGTATTCATTTTACAGTATTTCTTTTTTTGATTAGTACGAAATAAGTTGGATTTGTTACATCTTTTTTAACAATTAAATTGGATAAAAAGTATTATAATTTATGTGAAAATTGGTTTCAAAAAAAATCCCATCCTTACTTTAAAAAATAGGATGGGAAAAATTGCTATGAAAAAGATATTCAGTTTTATAAAAAACTGAATATCAAATATATAAATTAAAATCTGATTAAGAGAACATATCTTTCACTTTTTCAAAAAACGACTTATCTGATTTTTCAGGATTCGGAATAAAATTCTCATCTGTAATCATTTTTTCGAAAAATTGTTTTTGCTCTTTGTTTAGGGTTTTTGGTGTCCAAACGTTTACATGAACTAACAAATCGCCGTTACCATAACTATTTAGACTTGGAATACCTTTTCCTTTCAATCGTAAAATTTTACCCGATTGAATGCCTTCTTCTAGTTTGATACGTACTTTTCCAGAAACGGTTTCTATTTCTTTTGAAATTCCTAAAGCAGCTTCGGGGAAACTTACATACAAATCAAAATGTAAATTCTCACCTTCGCGTTTTAAAAATTCGTGCTCAATTTCTTCAATAGCTACAATTAAATCACCAGGAATACTGTTTTTTCCAGGAGCATCATTTCCTTTTCCAGAAACTTTTAATTGCATACCATCTACTACTCCTGCTGGAATTTTAATTGAAACGGTATCATCATCAGTAATAAAACCTTGACTATCTGCGTTAGCGGGTTTACTGTCAATCATTTGACCTGCGCCACCACAATTCGGGCAAGTTGTAGCCGTTTGCATGCGACCTAAAATAGTATTAGTTACTCGCATCACTTGACCTTGTCCGTTACAGGTAGAACACGTTTTGAAAGTTACACCAGGTGCTTGAACTTTACGTTTAACTTTTACTTTTTTCTCTACACCATTGGCAATCTCTTCTAAAGTAAGTTTTACTTTAATTCTTAAATTGCTTCCTTTCATTCTGCGTTGACCGCCGCCACCGCCGCCGCCAAAACCACCGAAACCACCACCAAAAATATCTCCAAACTGACTGAAAATATCATCCATATTCATGCCGCCGTGTCCGCCAAATCCGCCATTTCCGTCAAAAGCTTGGTGACCATATTGATCGTATTTTGCTTTTTTATTCGGATCACTTAACACCTCGTATGCTTCGGCACAAGTTTTAAAGTTTTCTTCTGCTTCTTTATCATCTGGATTTTTATCTGGGTGATATTGAATGGCTTTTTTTCGATATGCTTTTTTGATTTCTTCAGGTGATGCACTTCTTGCTATACCTAATACTTCGTAAAAATCTTTTTTACTCATTTTTTTTAGTTTCAGATTTCAAGTTATTTTGTTTCAGGTTATACCAAACTTGAAACTTAAAACTTGAAACAAAATTAATTACCTAAAATTACTTTTGGAAAACGAATTATTTTGTCTCCTAATTTGTATCCTTTTTCAATAACATCAACAATTTTTCCTTTTAATTTAGGAGTTGGAGCCGGAATTTGCGTGATAGCTTCAGCAAAATCTGCATCGAAAGCATCACCCGCTTTAATTTCAACAACTTCTAATCCTTTAGATACTAAAGTTGATTTTAATTTTTCATGAATTAATTCAACACCTTTAACCAAAGCATCATCTTGCGATTGAGATACCTGAGCCCAAGCTCTATCAAAATCATCTAAAACCGGTAACATCGCTTGTAAGATTTCTTGCCCAGCCGTTTTGAATAATTCTACACGCTCTTTTGAAGTTCTTTTTTTATAATTTTCAAATTCTGCATACAATCTGATGAATTTATCTTTTTGCTCTTGCAATTGTTCTTCCAAAGATACTTCAGGTTCATTAGTTTCTTGAACATCTTGATTTTCTACTGCATTTTCATCTTGAATGATTTCCTTTTCGATGTTTTCCGTATTTTCTTGACTCATGATTTTAATAATTTATTTTTTAACTCAATTGCAAAAGTGTTGCCATACTTTAATTTATGACACATTGTCAGTTTAAATTTTAATATTTTTTTAAGAAAATAGTAATCTGTTATAAGTAAATTTGAAGTAATAAATAATTTATTTCATCTTAAATTATACAAAAAAAGTGTTCCGTAAAAAACGAAACACTTTTTTTATGACTAAAACTACTTTATTTTAGAAGCTGTTGTAACGTTTTTGATAATGAAGCGTATTGAAATTGAAATCCAGTATCTAAAACAGACCTGCAACTTACATTTTGACTACTAGTTAAAATAATATGCATATCACCAAGCAACAAATTCAACATAAATTTGGGCACTTTAGGTAAAAATAAAGGTTTTTGAAGTGTTTTTGCTATAGCTTTTGTTAGTTCTTCATTAGTAACCGGATAGGGTGAAACAGCGTTATAGACTCCAACTAAATTTTGATCCAGTACAAATTTAAAAATGGCGACTAAATCGGTAACATGAATCCATGAAACATACTGTTCACCAGAAGCTAAAACAGCACCCAAACCATAACGTATTGGTTTTGTCATTTCAACTAAAGCACCTGACTCTTTGGCAAACACCACTCCTATCCTGACAATGGAAACCGAAATAGATAGCGCTTTAAATTGATTTGCACTTTCTTCCCAAAGTTGTGTGACTTCACCTAAAAAAGAAGGATCAATTTGTGTATTATTTTCGTGATACACATACTTTAAATCGCTTGGATAAATTCCAACGGCAGAGGCAGAAATAAAACGTGATACTTGATTTGGTATATTTTTTACTGTTTTAAAAAGTAAATTCGCCCCTGCAACTCTACTTTCTAAAATCTCATTTTTGTATTCTTTTGTCCATTTCTTGGCAATAGAAGCTCCTGCTAAATGAATAACAACAGTTACTCCTGCAAAAGCATTTATATCAATTTCACCAGTGCTTGGATTCCAATAAAATCCTTTATAAGCCGGTTCATTTTTAAGTTTAGCTTTAGATGTAGTTAAATAATGAATTGTATGTTGTTCTTCTAGTAAAGAAGACACCAATTTTTTTCCTACTAAACCTGTCGCTCCCGTTATTAAAATAGTCATGGTAAATAATTTATAGTACAAATTTACAACTTGTTAGGTATTGTAAATTAAACATTAACTAAGATTAACACGTGTCTATTTTTTAGTTCTGGCTTTTAAAGTCCATTCAAATTGCATTTCAGAAACTTGCTCTCCAAATTCATTTATACCAATAGAAGTTAGCCAAACGGTTTGTCCTTCGTTTGTGGCAATTGCCTTTTGAATCACATTTTCTATTACATCACCTTGGTTACAAGTAAAAACAATCTTACCAGTAGCTTTTTTGGTAAAAACCGCTTTATTTTGTGCGACCAACATAGAAATATCTTTCCCACTTTTCTTAATTTGATACATAACTAACGCACCAGTTGTAAATTCGGCAGCCATGGCTTGAACGGCAAAATACATCGATTTAAACGGATTTTGATTGAACCAACCATGTTTTACTTTCACCTCACAAGTTTGTGGGGAAATGGCTTGTACACGTACGCCGCTCCAAAAAGCAGCAGGTAATTTAAAAAAGGTAAACGTATTTAATTTTGTCGGTGTAAACTCCATAATACTTATATTTTTCGTAAAAATAACAAAAAATACTATGCATTCATAATAAATTTTAAATGTTAAAAATTTGTTAAATATTAGTACTATGCGATACAAGGTAATTGTTTTTAGATATATATTTGCATAAGAAAATAACATACTTACTATAGTACTATTTTCAAATCATCAAGTTTCAATCATCAAAATTTGAATTTAACTAAGATTCTAGCAAAATCTTAAACCAATTCAGATTAAATCAAAAAACGAAATCCTGACGTTTTCAGGACTAACAAAAAAATGAGTAACAAATGAACATTGAAAACACAAAAGCACAAATGCGTAAAGGTGTTTTAGAGTTCTGCATCTTATCTGTATTAAAAGAAAAAGA
>CAZULO010000168.1:5483-6637 GCA_964621245.1 uncultured Flavobacterium sp. | reverse complement strand
AGCATTCCAATGGATTTTATTGACACCACATTTTCAAAATTCAGTGCGCTAACCAAAGAAAACTTACCGCAAGGAAAATTCACCGATTTATTATCAGACGGAATCATTCCTGGCATTGGTGGTATCATCATATTTATTCCGCAAATTGCTTTCTTGTTTTTATTTATTTCCGTTTTGGAAGAAAGTGGTTATATGAGTCGTGTCGTGTTTTTGATGGATAAAATTATGCGCAAATTCGGGTTGTCAGGAAAAAGTATTGTTCCTTTAATTTCTGGAACAGCTTGTGCCATACCAGCCATTATGAGCGCCAGAAATATTGAAAACTGGAAAGAACGATTAATCACAATTTTAATTACACCATTCATAACGTGTTCTGCAAGATTACCAGTGTATGCGATTTTAATTTCGTTAATTATTCCCGAAAAACGTTTTTTAGGTTTCAGTTTACAAGGTTTAACCTTAATGGCACTGTATTTGCTAGCTTTTGTGGTAGCCATTGCTTCAGCCTACATTTTAAATAAAGCCTTAAAACTGAAATGTAAATCGTATTTTGTGGTAGAAATGCCAAGTTACAAAGTACCATTATTTAAAAATGTAGCGCTAAATGTTTTAGAAAAAACCAAAGCTTTTGTAACGGGTGCTGGAAAAATTATTTTAGCGATTTCAATAGTATTATGGTTTTTAGGCTCTCACGGACCTGAAAAATTCAACAAAGCGGAAGAAATTATCGCTCAAAAAAACACCAATACGCGTTTAGCTCCTGGTATTTTTGAAAATCAGGTAAATGCCTATAAATTAGAAAACTCCTATATTGGAATAATGGGAAAAACTATAGAACCAGCCATCAAGCCTTTGGGTTATGATTGGAAAATAGGAATTGCTGTAGTAAGTTCTTTTGCTGCAAGAGAAGTTTTTGTGGGAACTTTAGCTACGATTTATAGCGTGGGAAATCAAAGTGAAGAAGAAGCAACTATAAAAATGAAAATGGCAGAAGACATCGACGAAAAGGGCAATCGAATTTTCAATTTTGCAACTGGAGTTTCCTTGCTTTTGTTTTATGCCTTCGCGATGCAATGTATTAGCACTTTAGCCATCGTAAAAAAAGAAACCAATTCTTGGAAATGGCCCATCATACAATTGGTATTCATGAGTGG
>CAZULO010000168.1:0-5383 GCA_964621245.1 uncultured Flavobacterium sp. | reverse complement strand
ACTTTACTACTATTTATTCTTTTTTCCAGCAGCCTTTTTAGTCAAAAAATTGACAAATCTAAAGACGAATTAAAATCTGGAAAAGAAGATAATCGTCCGCCCTTACCTACCGAACCTACTCCTCAAAACTATACCACAAATTCTCGTGTTAGTAATAATGACGATTTAACTACACTAGCCTTTTTTGGAAAGATTGCGTTTTATGCTTTTTTATACGGAGGAATTGGCGATTACGAAAATGAAGAACATTTATTTAGTATCCTTTCAAGTTATCCGTATTTCGACAACCAAACTGGAAATTACATGAAATATGATGAAAGCTATGAAGAAGAATCGAAAAACATCATGCGATTTGATCTAGAAAATCATTTCCTATATAGTAATTCTAACGCTTTTGGAAATCATTTTAAAGGAAAATTTAGACCTTTTCAGTATTTCTATCTCCAAACCGATTATAGAGAATTAATAGAACGAGAGCCATTCACTAAAACGACTTCAAATTTATCTGTATTTCAATTTAATTTTGGCTACGACCGATTACGTTTTGAAAAATTCAATTTAGGTTGGACACTTGGTGCTACATATGTTGCTAACGGCATTAACAAAGCTGGATTTTCTTACGGATTAAATACAGATATTTTTGCTTTTAAAAACATAAGTTTCAATAGTGCTGTTAGTTGGAGTAAAATCAATAAATTACCAGTAAATTCTTTCGAATTTAGAGCCAAATACCATAAAAAAAATCACTTTTTCTCTTTAGGATACGAAAATTTAAGAATTGCATCTCCAAGTTATAACTATGTAACCTTAGGAATTGGGTATTATTTGTAGTCAACAAATGTTAAAAATACAAAAATATTATTTTAAATTTGTCTAAATAAAAACCAGAAACTAATTTTGCACGTAGATTAAATCTAAATAAAGCAAGATGAAAAAAATATTTTATGGGTTTTTAGTCCTAACACAAGTAAGTATTGCTCAAGAACTAGCGAAAGACACCGTTACTAAAATACCTGAAATACTTATTGAAAAACAAATTCACACCCCTGAAAGAATGCCAGATGTTAAAAACAACATCATTTATTCTGGTAAAAAAAATGAAATCTTAAAATTAGAAAACATTACAGCCAATACGGCTACAAATAATGCAAGAGAAGTATTTTCTAGAGTTCCAGGTGTAACCATTTGGGAATATGATGGATCGGGAATTCAAGTAAATGTGGCAACTAGAGGCTTAAATCCGAACAGAAGTTGGGAATTTAACACCCGTCAAAACGGATACGATATTTCTTCAGATGTTTTTGGATATCCAGAAGCGTATTACAATCCTTCTTTTCAAGCCGTAGAAAAAATTGAGATCGTTCGAGGTGGTGCTGCTTTACAATACGGACCACAGTTTGGCGGTTTATTAAATTATGTTTTAAAAAGAGAAAAAAATAAAAAATTCTCTTATGAAACACAAAATACAATCGGAAGTTATAACTTAGTTTCTACTTATAACGCCATTGGTGGTACAATTGGAAAATTTTCTTACTACGCCTACAACGATTCAAAAAAAGGAGATGGTTGGAGAGAGAATTCAAATTTTGATGTAAGAAATACACATGCGTATTTGGGTTACCAATTTACTAAAAACACTGCCTTATCAGTAGAATATACAAATGCTGATTACACCGCCCAGCAACCAGGTGGTATTTTAGATACTGATTTAAATCAAAATCCTAGAATATCTTACCGAGATAGAAACTGGTTTAGTGCACCTTGGAATGTAGCAAATATTACTTTAGACACAAAATTATCTAACCGTTTAACGTTAAACATCAAAGCTTTTGGTTTACTTGGTGAAAGAAACAGTGTTGGTTTTTTAGGAAATATCAATGCGGCAGATCCTATTTCTAACAGAGATGTAGCAAGAGATTATTATAAAAACTTTGGTATAGAAACAAGAAGTATTTTTACTTATAAATTACTACAACAAGAACAAAATGTAGCCTTTGGTTTTCGTGCTTATAAAGCAAACACAAACCGAAAACAAAATGGAAAAGGAACAACAGGTTATGATTTCGATTTAAGTGTAGAAAACAATCAATTCAATAGAGATTTAGAATTTAAAACGACCAATTTTGCTTTTTTTGCAGAACAAGTTTTTAAATTAACTGATGCTTTAAGTATTACACCAGGTATTCGTTTAGAATCGATCAAAAATGAAATGGAAGGTCGATTTAATATAGTAAGTGGAAATGAAGTATTAGTTACACCAAGTACCAATGAAAGATCAGTGTTTTTAGGAGGTTTAGGAGCGCAATACAACTTCGGAAAAACAAATATTTACACGAATATCACACAAGCCTATCGTCCGGTTTTATTTGGAGATTTAACACCTCCAGCTACTACAGATATTATTGATACCAACTTGAAAGACAATTCGGGTTATACGTTTGATTTTGGATATAGAGGTGATTTCTATAATTTCATTACGTTTGATGTAAGTTACTTTTATTTGCAATACAACAACAGAATTGGAACCATTCGTAAATTTGTAAATGATGATCCTGCTCAAGGCACCTTTCAATTCAGAACGAATTTAGGTGAAAGTGTAAATAAAGGTTTTGAAGGATATTTAGCTGTTGATATTTTTAAAGCAGCAAAACTTAAAAATGCGGGAAGTTTAGAAGTTTTCGGAACAGTATCATTTATCAATGCCAAATACACTAAAAACAAAGTATATAGCGCTTCAGGTGCTACAATTACTGAAAGTGATTACGCTGGAAACCGTGTAGAATACGCACCAAAATACATTCACCAATTCGGAATTACTTATGGGTATAAAAACGTATCTAGTACCTTTCAAAACAAAATCATGAGTGACGTATATACAAATGCTAAAAATGACAAAATAGCCTCTGCTAATGCCAATGATGGTTTAATTGAAAAATATACGGTTTACGATTGGTCATTTAAATTAAATTTCCTTGAAAAATATAATGTTAAAGGAGGAATGAATAATGTATTCAATACTGCATACGCAACTAGAAGAGCAGGAGGTTTTCCTGGTCCAGGTTTAATTCCAAATGAAGGCAGAACGGTTTACATCAGTTTAGGTGCTAAATTCTAACCTAAAAAAATAAAAAAACAAGTGTCCTAGTTGACACTTGTTTTTTTATAATATAGTCCGAAATCTTATTCTACATCTAATGTAATTTTGTACTCGTTTAAAAGTATTGGTTTTTCTGTTTTAGAAGGCGATATGCTTATTTTTTGTAACTTCTGATTTGGGACGTATTTTTGAAACCAAGCTAAATTCTCTTCTTTTTGATTTGGAAAAAAAGTGATGGTTTTAGTTTCTTTGATTTGATTGTTTTGTAACACATTCAATTCAACAATCAATTCGCCAGCCCAGATACAAGTGGTACCAACAGGACATCTAGAATCGGTAATCACTTTTGTCACCACAAATGAATATTCAGAAGCCACAGGGCCATTTTTATCCATAATTACAGAACTACTCGCTGTTTCTTTTGTTGATTTACAACTAAAAAACACAAACACGGAAAACAGTAAAAGCCAACATTTTTTCATCTTATCTTTATTTATTTACCCTAAGGCTACATCTAAACTCATCATCACTATAAAACCACCTATAAAACCTAAGGTAGCAATATCGGTATTTTTATCTTGTTGAGTTTCTGGAATCACTTCTTCTACTACTACGAAAATCATCGCACCAGCAGCAAAAGCTAAAGCATACGGTAAAATTGGAGTAAAAAAAGTAACCGCAAAAGCACCTAAAACTCCAGCTATTGGTTCTACAATTGCAGAGGATTGTCCGTACATAAAACTTTTTCTTCGACTCATTCCCATTCGTCGTAACGGCATAGAAACGGCAATACCTTCAGGGAAATTTTGAATTCCGATTCCAATTGCTAAAGTAACAGCGCCTGCAATAGAAGCTTCTGGAATCCCTGCTGCTACACCACCAAAAAGTACACCAACTGCTAAACCTTCTGGAATATTATGCAAAGTGATGGCTAAAACTAATAAAGTAGTTCGTTGCCAAGGCGATTTAATACCTTCTGTTTCTTTAAAATTAATATGCAAATGCGGTAAGGTTTTATCTAACGCAAACAAAAATAAAGCACCCAACAAAAATCCTGTAGCGGCTGGAATAACTTTTTCAAAGCCTTCACCTTTACTCATCTCAATGGCGGGCGCTAACAAACTCCAATAACTCGCAGCAACCATAACGCCACCTGTAAAACCTAACATGCCATCTAAAACAGCACGGTTCATGGTTTTAAAAAAGAACACTAAAGAAGCGCCAGCCGCTGTTACTATCCAAGTAAACATAGTAGCATAAAAAGCAGCTAAAATTGGGTCAATTCTTTCTAAATATTTTATTAAATCTTGATACATAATCTGATATTTAAAAACACCTAAATTCGAAATTAGTAAAAACTTCTAAAATTTAGGTAAGGTTATTATTTTACGTATAAGTTATTAGCAATTTTGTCTGATATAACTAAAACAGTTTTATTTATTTCAATTTTAATGGTTCCGTCAAAAGGTTCTTTTTCTAAAACTTTAATATTCGTGCCTAATGAAATTTGTTGTTTATTTAAATATTGCAGAAAATCTACCGAAGTATCTTTTACCCCTACACACGTAGTGATTTTACCAACTTCAATTTCAGCAAGCAATTGTTTGGCAAGGGTTGGCATTTCTCCATTTGCATTCGGAATAGGATCACCGTGCGGATCAAAATTGGGAAAATTAAGAAATTTATCCAACTGATTGATCAATTTCTCAGAACGAATATGTTCTAATTCTTCCGCTACTTCATGTACCTCATCCCAAGAAAAACCTAATTTTTCAACTAAAAAAACTTCCCAAAGTCTGTGATTTCTCACAATCATTTTAGCACTTAGTTTTCCTTTATCTGTTAAAAAAACACCTTGGTACTTTTGATAATTCACCAATTCTTTATCTGATAATTTTTTTAGCATATCCGTTACCGATGAGGCTTTTGTATCTAACATACCAGCAATAGCATTCGTATTTACACCTTTAGGAGAAAGATTTGACAAATGGTAAATTACCTTTAAATAGTTTTCTTCGGATATAGTCATAAAATAAATTTAAACAAAAATAACGAATATTATTTCATAAATGCAAATTATATTTTTAGATTAGCCTAAAATTATATTTATAAAATGAAAAAATTATTTTTACTAGTGTTGTTTTCTGTTTCTTTAAAAGCACAAAAAAGAGATACAATTAAGCAAACAGATAAAGAAATTGATGAAATTGTAGTAACTGGAACTTTAAAACCTGTTTCACGATTGGAAACTCCGGTTCCTGTTGAAATTTATACCGCAACTTTCTT
>CAZULO010000167.1:0-6656 GCA_964621245.1 uncultured Flavobacterium sp. | reverse complement strand
AACTTAATTCGAAAACATAAAATCAAAGGTTTTCCCTTTGAAAAAATTGGTGAAAATTTCAATAATTTTTATAACAATCATTTGCCTTTTGAATTGACCAATGCTCAAAAAAGAGTATTAAAAGAAATTCGAAATGATTTAGGAAGTCATGCCCAAATGAATCGTTTGTTACAAGGCGATGTGGGTTCTGGAAAAACTATCGTAGCGTTAATGTGTATGCTTATCGCGAAAGATAACGGCTTTCAAAGTTGTTTGATGGCACCAACGGAAATTCTAGCGAATCAGCATTTTAATGGGATTACCGAATTAGCTAAAGATTTAAACATCAACATCCGAATTCTAACCGGTTCTACAAAAATTGCCCAACGAAGAATCATTCACGAAGAATTAGAAAACGGAACGTTAGATATCATCATCGGAACACATGCTTTATTGGAAGATAAAGTCCAATTTAAAAATTTAGGTTTAGCGGTAATTGATGAACAACACCGATTTGGTGTCGAACAAAGAAGTAAATTATGGGGAAAGGCCTCCCCTAGCCCCTCCAAAGGAGGGGAAATCGAACGTGTTAAACAAAAATACGAAACAGCTCGACCATCCACATATAAACTTTTAAAAGAACTTCAAAAAGAAAATAAGAAAAACAGCACACAAGCTGAAGGTATTTTATGGGAATACCTAAGAAATAAAAATCTTAAGTATAAGTTCAGAAGACAACATATTATTGATATGTTCATTGCTGACTTTGTTTGTTTAGAGAAAAAACTAATAATTGAAATTGATGGTGGCTATCATAATACCTTAGAACAAAAAGAAGCTGATGAATTACGCACGCAAATCTTAAATGAAATTGGTTTTAAAGTAATCCGATTTACAAATGAACAAGTTGTTGGTGATATAGATAATGTTACTAATAGGATCAACGCAATCATGGCAAGCCTCCCTTCCGGGGAGGTTGGAGGGGCTACTCCCCCTCACGTTTTAGTGATGACGGCGACTCCAATTCCGCGTACTTTAGCGATGAGTTTGTATGGTGATTTAGATATTTCTGTGATTGACGAATTGCCTCCAGGCAGAAAACCTATTAGAACGGAACACCGATTTGATAGTAAGCGTTTAGTAGTTTGGAAATTCTTGAAAGATGAAATCGCTAAAGGCCGACAGGTATATATCGTATATCCGTTAATTCAAGAATCGGAAAAAATGGATTATAAGGATTTGATGGACGGCTATGAAAGTATTTCTCGCGATTTCCCTTTACCACAATATTCCATTTCTATTTTACATGGAAAAATGAAACCTGCCGACAAAGATGAAGAAATGAAACGCTTTGCCGAAGGAAAAACCAATATTATGGTTGCTACTACGGTTATTGAAGTTGGTGTAAATGTGCCCAATGCTTCCGTAATGGTAATTGAAAGTGCCGAACGTTTTGGCTTGTCGCAATTGCATCAGTTGCGTGGCCGAGTTGGTCGTGGTGCCGAGCAAAGTTATTGCATTTTAATGACGGATTACAAACTGTCCGAAGACAGTAAAACCCGAATGGAAACCATGGTGCGCACCAATGACGGATTTGAAATTGCAGAAGTAGATCTAAAATTACGTGGTCCGGGAGATATTATGGGAAAACAACAAAGCGGTGTGTTAAACCTACAAATTGCCGATTTAGTAAAAGACCGAGACATTTTACAAGTGGCAAGACATTTAGCCGTAAAACTCCTAAAAGAAGACCCAAGTATGAACTTACCCGAACACGCCAAACTAAAAGAAGTCTTCATAGAAATTAGTAAGAAGAAAAGTATTTGGAATTATATTAGTTAATGAGGCAATTTTCAATTTGACGATGTGTCAATGTGCCGATGAATTAAACACAGCATTTGTCATTCTGTCCCGCAGCTTCGGGATTGTTTCAGAAACTATAAAAAAACTAAAATAAATTGCATAAAATACCAAGACTTGGTATCTTTGATAAAAACAAAGATTATGGCACGAAATACATCCATATTATTAGGTGATTATTTTGAGAATTTCATTAATGAACAAATTGCGACAGGAAAGTACAGTTCCGTTAGTGAAGTGGTTAGAACTGCACTACGTATGTTTGAACACGAAGAAACCAAGAAAAAAGATATAATTAAAGAATTGAAATTAGGCGAAAAGAGTCCTAAAGTTAAAGATTTTGACCGAGATAAATTTTTAGAGCAACTAAAAGCTAAACACAAAAAATAATGTCAAAGTACATCATTAACGAAAAAGCGCTTGAAGACATTAACAAAATTTGGATATACACAGAAGAAAACTGGTCAGAAGAACAAGCAGAGCGTTACTATAATTTAATTTTTGACGAAATCGAATATATTGTTACTAATTTCGAAATGGCTCGTGATTTTGAAAATGTTAGAAAAAACTACAAATACTCCAAAGTAAAATCACATTTAATTTTTTTCAAAAAAACAAAAGCTAACGAAATTGAAATCATAAGAATCCTTCACGAAAGAATGGATATTGAGAATCAATTGAGTGAGTAGATATTACTTTTTTAATATCAAATAGTAGAAAACATTTAACCTCAAACCCGTTAGCGCGGATTTGCAATCCGAGCATTAAATAACAAACCCAAAAACTCCTAACCCACTTAGGAGTTTTTTTTTATTTCAATTCTGAAAAAAACTTGTGACAAAAATTTTAAACCAAAAAATATTGTCACGAAATTGTGACAAAATTTATTTTACATTTAAAAATGCTACAAAACTGTGACAAAAAAAATTAAAATAAATATTTTGCCACGAATTCACGAATTAAAATAACGCACAAAAAATTCGTGCATTCGTGGCTAAAAACAATTTTACAACAAACTTCCTTTTAATTTAAAAAATTCAAACACTTGTATCTACAAGTATGTTAAATAAATTGTAAGGTTTTGGCAGTATAAATTAGTAGAAGTAGATTTGTATCAAATCTTAGCTTATTTACTATGAAGATCAAAACTATTACTATTTCATTATTAGCCTTGGGTCTGCTTGGCCTTATTGGTTACCGAATTGCCAAAAATTCATCAGAATCAGAAAAAAACGATAAAAAAGGCGATAAAAAACCGCCATTAGGTGTTACGGCAATTGTCGTTTCGTCTAAAGATTTCTCTAATGCGATTTCCTTATCAGGTTCTATTGAAGCCAATGAAAACGTAGAAATTAGAAGTGAAGTTTCTGGAATAGTTGAAAAAATTTCTTTTTCGGAAGGAACAAACGTAAGTAAAGGTCAGGTTTTAGTAAAAGTGAATGATGTAGAATTGAGAGCGCAATTGTCTCAAGCCATCACCAAACAAAAATTAGCTGGTGAGAATGAGCGAAGAGCCAAATTGTTACTTCAAAAAGAAGCAATCAGTCAAGAAGAATATGAAATAGCAAGTGCAGAATTCAGAAGTTTGAAAGCACAATCCCAATTAATTCAGGCTCAAATTGCTAAAACAACCATAAGAGCACCCTTTTCTGGAAAAATAGGTTTACGAAATATTTCTCCAGGAACGTATGTTACTCCAACAACAATTATCACCAAATTAGTAAGTTCTAGTCAAGTTAAAATTAGTTTTTCAATTCCAGAAAAATATGCTTCTGAAGTAGAAAACAACACATCTATTCTATTTACTATTCCAAATAACACCCAAAAATTCTCGGCAAAAATTTATGCTATCGAACCTGAAATTGATACTGCAACTAGAACGTTAAAAATTCGTGCTTTGGCAAATAATACTTCCGGACAGTTAGTTCCAGGAACGTTTGCAACCATCGAATTACCTCTTAAAAACATTAAAGATGCGATAGTCATTCCTACGGAAGCTGTTGTACCTATACAAAATGGGAAGGTCGTATACATTGCTAATAATGGAAAAGCAAAAGAAGTGAAAATAGAAACTTTAGCCAGAACCGCCAAAGATGTAGTAGTAACTAGCGGTATCAAATCGGGAGATACTTTACTAGTTTCTGGTGTAATGTCGTTAAAAGATGAAGCTGATATTAAGGTAAATTTGAAAGAGACAAATAAAAAGTAAAAAGAGACAAGTGAAATGTACGATATGGGATTTACGATTTACGGGTTTTACTTCATGTAATAAACATTTTTAAAATCCAAAATCATAATTCGTAATTCGTAAATCATCATTCATAAATCGTAAATCAAAAATCGTAAATCGTAAATCCAAATGACTTTATCTACGTTAAGTATAAAAAGACCCGTTTTCACCATAGTAATTAACCTTTTAATTATTTTGTTTGGAATTTTAGGGTATTCGTATCTAGGAGTTCGAGAGTTTCCCTCTATTGATCCCGCTCAAATTTCGGTACGAACCAATTACACAGGTGCCAATGCCGATATTATTGAATCACAAATTACAGAACCCTTAGAAAAAGCGATTAATTCGATAGACGGAATTAGAAACATCACCTCTTCAAGTAACCAAGGTTCTAGTAATATTACTATCGAATTTAAACTGGAGAAAAACTTAGAAGAAGCAGCTAATGATGTACGTGATAAAGTATCACAAGCGGTTAGAAGTTTGCCTCAGGATATCGATGCTCCGCCTGTTGTTTCGAAAGCTGACGCCGATTCTGATGCCATAATTTCTATGACGGTTCAAAGTAACTCGAGAGACGCTTTACAATTAAGTGATTATGCAGAAAATGTAATTGCAGAACGTATTCAAACCATTCCAGGTGTGAGTGGTGTGCAAATTTGGGGACAAAAAAGATATTCAATGCGAATTTGGATTGATCCGATCAAACTAAATTCATACGGAGTTACCGTTTCTGATGTTAGAGCCGCTTTAGACAAGCAAAATGTAGAATTACCATCAGGGAAATTAACCGGTGCCAATACCGAATTAATGGTTAAAACATTAGGTAATTTATCTACAGAAAAAGAATTTAATGACATTATTATCATTTCAGATGCCAATAAAACCGTTAAATTGAGTGATATTGGACGTGCTACTTTAGAATCTGAAAATTTAGAAACCAAATTTACAGAATCGGGAAATCCTATGGTGGCTGTAGCCATTGTACCACAACCTGGAAGTAATTATTTAGATATTGCCAATCAATTTTACGAACAATTTGATAAACTAAAAAAAGAATTACCAAAAGATATTAAAGTTGATATCGCCTTAGACAACACCTTATTTATTAAAAAATCTGTAGTAGAAGTTGCGGAAACATTATTAATCTCTATCCTTTTAGTTGTTTTAATTATTTTCTTGTTTTTTAGAGATTGGTCTATCGCTTTCCGACCGTTGATTGACATCCCAGTTTCTTTAATTGCTACCTTTTTCATCATGTATTTGTGTGGCTTTTCTATCAACGTTTTAACCCTTTTAGCCATCGTATTAGCTACAGGATTAGTAGTAGATGACGGAATTGTAGTAACCGAAAACATCTTCAAAAAAGTAGAAGAAGGCATGTCGCCTATCGAAGCAGCGATTAAAGGTTCGAACGAAATTTTCTTTGCTGTAATTTCAATTTCTATTACGTTGGCTGCAGTTTTCTTACCGATTATCTTTTTAGAAGGATTTGTAGGCCGCTTATTCAGAGAATTTGGTGTGGTGATTGGTGCCGCTGTTTTAATTTCAGCATTTGTATCGTTAACCTTAACGCCAATGCTGAACGCTTACTTAATGAAAGGTGGCGAACAAAAGAAAACTAAATTTTATCATTTTACAGAACCTTATTTTGTGGGATTAAATCAGGGTTATGCTAATGCTTTAACTCGTTTCATGAAGAAAAAATGGTTAAGCTTCCCAATTGTACTGATTTGTATCGGATTGATTACCTTGTTTTTCAAAATTTTACCAAAAGAAACGGCTCCTTATGAAGATAGAAGTTTAGGTGTAGTTAGTGTTACTACTCCAGAAGGTGCCACGTTTGAATATACAGATAAATTCATGACCGATTTATCCAATTTAATTAACGATTCTATTCCTGAGAAAAAAGTAGCTTTAGTGATTACCTCACCAGGATTTATGTCGTCTTCAGTGAACACAGGTCGTGTTCGTTTAGCTTTAGTTGAGCCTAATGAAAGAGAGAAATCACAAAAAGAAATTGTTGATAATTTAAATAAATGGACGAAAAAATATCCAGAAGCTAAAGTTAATGTTTCGGAACAACCAACTATTGCAGTAAATCGTAGAGGAGGCTTACCGATTCAATATATTATCCAAGCGCCTAATTTTGAGAAATTACGAGAAAAGATTCCGCAATTTATGGAAGAAGCGGGTAAAAATGAAACCTTCTCGAATGTAGATGTGAATTTAAAATTCAACAAACCAGAAATTAACGTAACCATCAATCGCGAAAAAGCAGAAAGTTTAGGTATTTCTGTTTTAGATGTGGCTCAGACTTTACAACTTTCGTTAAGTGGACAACGTTTTGGGTATTTTATGCAAAACGGAAAACAATATCAAGTGATTGGACAATTCGATCAGAAAGACCGTGATGCCCCCTTAGATTTAACTTCGATGTTCGTCAAAAACAAAATGGGCGAATTGATTCAATTAGATAATGTGGTGGAAGTGGAAGAACAAAGTAACCCACCACAATTATATCATAACAACAGATATATGTCGGCAACCGTTTCTGCAGGTTTAGCACCAGGAAAAAGTATGGGTG
>CAZULO010000166.1:0-6733 GCA_964621245.1 uncultured Flavobacterium sp. | reverse complement strand
TAGTGAGTGGGGAAAATAGTTTTTGATTTACGAATTGAGATTTACGATTTACGAATAATTAAAATAAAAAACGCAAATTCAACTAAATGAATTTGCGTTTTAGCTTTACATAATACTGTCAAACCGTTTGTCATTCTGAACTTGTTTCAGAATCTTATCAAAATAATTTAGAATGTGAAACAAGTTCAGATTGACAAAAAACATTACACCAACTGAATTCCTTCGTTATTAATATCAATTAGTTTTTGTTTGTATAAACTTCCAATCGCTTTTTTAAATGTTTTTTTACTCATTTTTAAAACCGATTTAATTTCTTCTGGATGACTGTTATCATTCAATCGTAAAACACCATCGTTTTGATTTAAAGCATCTAAAACTTGTTGAGCGAAATCATCAATAGCTTCAAAACCTAGCTTTTGGAAAGAAACATCTATTTTTCCATCAGGGCGAATGGTTTTAATGTATCCTTTTGTTTTATATCCTGGAGAAACCGTTTCAAAAACTTCATTTTGATACGCTAATCCTCTAAATTTTCCGTTGATAATTACGTTGATTCCGATTTCAGTAATATGAGAAACCATTAAATCTACTTCTTGTCCGACTTCAATATCTAAAGGCTCTTTATCTAAAAACTGGTTGATTTTACTGGATGCTGCTAACCTACCCGTTTGTTTATCCAAGTACATTGTTACGATATAACGTTTGTCTTTTTCCATTGGACGCGCTTGTTCTTTAAACGGAACAAACAAATCTTTTTCCATTCCCCAATTTAAAAAGGCACCAAATTTATTAATGTAATTTACTTTTAAAACCGCAAACGAATTTAACGAAATTAAAGGTTTAATTGTCGTAGCAACTGGACGTTCTTCATGATCTAAATATACAAAAACCGTTAAATCTTCACCAATTTCAAATTCGCTTGGTACGTATTTGTTTGGTAACAAAACATCGTCTTTTCCATTGGTTAGAAACAATCCTACTTTGGTTTCTCTATCTATTTTTAATGTGTGGTACACACCTATTTGTAACATATTATGGTTTTATTATTAAAAGTGATGGCGTATTATTTAACCAAACACTTCTGGTATCAATTAGTTTTTTCCAACTATCAATACTCATGATTAACAAATCTTGTTCTTTTAAAAAATCTTTCTCTAATTTTGAAGTATGAATCAATTTCACCTTTTCATGATTGATTTTATTTTCTTCATTAACTATATTGTACGTATCAAAAATAGAGATTTTAGCTTTTGAATGTTGCTTAAGTAATTCGACATAATCCAATAAAAATTGATCAGCTTCATTAAATAAAATTACAGAAATATTGTCTGTTTTAATTAAATCCTTGTCTACAAAAATACCTAATGGAACTTCTGATTTATTTATAATTGCTTGTGTTTTATCGTCAAAATAGTTGACTTCAAACAATTTTTCTTTTCCAGTAAATGTATTTAATAAATTTTCTGGATTAATGATTTTTGAGGTAATTCCTAAAACTTTACCTAAAAGTGTTCCTTCAAAAATGGAAGAACCAATATTAATTAAGACTAAATTAAATTCTCCTTTATTACCCACTTCAACAATATCAGAATCAATATCTCGAGAAGCTTTAAAAAGGGTTTCCACTTTTCTATTTAATTTATTGGCTTCTTTCAAAAGAGGTTTGAAACTTTCTCTTTCGTATTCTTCAATCTTATATGGATTGACTTCATTAGTGGAAGAAATATAAAGGGCTGTAACTGATTGTTTTTCTTCATCTAAACTAATAAAATTATTAGCTACTTTTAGTAAATGTTTACCATCTTCTGGATTTTCAAAAGAAACTAGAACTTTATAATCAATATTATCCGAATTTAGTGGAATAATATTTTTATGTCTTTTAAATATGAAATCAATAAAATTTAAAGCTGGGCCAGTCATAAAAGTGGTAGCTAAAGCCATTATGACCATCATAGCAAATACTTCTTTAGTTAAAACACCTAAATCGTAACCTATATTTAACACTACCAATTCCATTAATCCTCTAGTGTTCATTAATGCTCCAATAGTTAAACTATCTCGCCAATTTTGACCCACAAATTTTGCTGCTAAAGCACTACCGATAAATTTACCAACAACAGCTACAAGAATAATTAAACCACATACACGCCATAATTCTGGACTATTAAGCAAACCTATTTCAGTTCTTAAACCTGTAAAAACGAAAAACAAGGGTAATAAAACTACAAGAGAAACGTCTTCGATTTTTTCAATAAACATATTTCTAAACTTCATGTTATCTGGCATAATAACGCCAGCTAAAAAAGCACCGAATAAAGCGTGAATACCAATAACTTCTGTTAGATAAGCAGATATTAATAAAGTTAAAAAGAAAATGGCTACAACAGGTTTTGTTATTTTTTCTGCCGTATCATACAAATTTCCAATTCTTCTTAAGAAAGGACGAACCAGTTTTATCATAGCCATAACATACACAAATGATAAAATAATTATGTATAAAGAACTAGTAATTGAGCCTGCTTTCACAATTGCAATTACTCCAGCTAATAAACACCAAGCAGTGATATCGTCAGCCGCTGCACAAGTAATCACCATAGCGCCAATTCTAGATTTTTGTAAACCTCTTTCTTGCACAATTCTGGCTAAAACAGGAAAAGCTGTAATACTCATAGCAATTCCTAAAAACAATCCAAAGGACATAAATTCAATTCCTTTTGGCGCAAAATTAGTATAAATTGAATAGGCTAAAATTAAACCTAAAGTAAAGGGAATTATGATACTAGCATGACTTATAATTACTGCTTCTTTAGCTTTATTACGAAGTACCCTAAGGTCTAACTCCATTCCTACTACAAACATGAAAAAAATTAAGCCAATTTGACTTAAAAATTTTAAATTATCTAAGGAAGAATCTGGAAATAAAAGTACTGAAAATTCGGGTAAATAACTTCCAAAAAAAGAAGGACCTAAAACTATACCAGCAATAATTTCTCCAATTACAGATGGTTGTCCAATTTTTTTACAAATCAAACCAAAAAACCTTGCCACAAAAATAATAGTTACTATTTGTGCCAATAAGATCGCTAAAGGATGGGTAATATTATGGTGTAAAGAATCTAAAAAATCTTGAAAATTTGAATTTCCACTTGAAACAACTTTTAAAACATCGGGTTTTTCTAGTAATTTACCGTTTTTTAAAGTCCAATAAATTAAAGCCGAAAAAATTCCGACAATTAGTAAATAAAAGAAGCTATTTTTATAATTCTTCATAAAGAAATGTAACAAAAATTAAGGCGCAACAGGACCTTCCCATTGAGAAATACCACCAACAAGGTTATACACTTTGTCAAAACCTAGTTGTTTCATAATACCGCAAGCTTGAGCGCTTCTTCCGCCAGCTAAACAGTAAATATAATATGATTTATCTTTATCAAGCTCTTCAACTTGATAGATAAATCCTTGTCCTTTATAAATATCGATATGAATCGCTTCTGGAATAATTCCAGTGGCTACTTCTTCATCTGTTCTTACATCTAATATTACTGCGTTTTCAGTGGTTAAAAAACCTTCCCACCACTCTTTTTGGTCTAAGTTCATCTATTATTAATTTTGCTCAAATTTACAATAACAATTCATATAATAAAATTTATTTTATGTTACATCATATTTTTCAGAACATTTTTTCAACATGAAAAAAATTAACAAAAAATTAATAACACTTGTATATACAAATAAAAAAAATGTATTACATTTGTACCTACAAATAAGAAAAGAAAAATGAAGATTGAAGAAGAAATTAAAAGCACCATTGAATTGTCATTGGCTAAAAAAGTCATCTTAAATTTATCATTTACAAGAAATATTATTGGTGATAAATTTTTAGAAACCTTAAAACCGTTTGATTTATCAAGTGAACAATATAATGTATTACGAATTTTAAGAGGTCAAAAAGGAAAACCAGCTAATATGTCGGTAATCCAGGAAAGAATGATTTCTAAAAATAGTAACACAACAAGACTAGTAGACAAATTGGTTTTGAAAGAATTAGTAATCAGAAACGTATGTCCATCAAACAAAAGAAAAATGGAAATTACGATTACTGAAAAAGGTTTAAACGTTTTAGCTACTTTAGATCCGGTAGTTACTGAACACGAAAATAGTTTAGCCAACAATTTAACCTTAGAAGAATTAGAACAACTTAATTATTTATTAGAAAAATACAGAAATTAATTATGAGTACATTTATCGAAAACCAGAACTGGCGTTATGCCACAAAAAAATTTAATAGCGAATTAAAAGTATCTGAATCAGATTTAGAAACATTAAAAGAAGCTATTCAACTTTCATCTTCTTCTTATGGTTTACAGCCTTACAAGGTTTTAATTATAGAAAATGAAGAAATTAGAAAACAATTACAAGCTGCATCTTGGGGACAAACTCAAATTGTTGATGCTTCACACCTTTTAGTATTCGCAAGTATTCCTACTATTGATGCAGAATATATTAATGCTTTTGCTGCAAATATGGCAGAAACTAGAAATATTCCAATTGAAAGTGTTCAAGGTTATGCTGATTTTATGATCGGAAATTTAACAGGATTAACTGCTGAACAACAAGCAATTTGGGCTGCGAAACAAACTTATTTAGCTTTAGGAAATTTATTAAACGCTGCCGCTGAATTAAAAATTGATGTTACTCCAATGGAAGGTTTTGTACCAGATCAATACAATGAAATTTTAGGTTTAAAAGAAAAAGGTTTACATGCCACTTTAGTTGCTCCAATTGGATACAGACATTCAGAAGATGACACACAACATTACGCAAAGGTTAGAAAACCTCTAACAGAATTATTCGAAACAATTTAATAACTAAATAAATAACTAAAATGAAAAATTTAAAATTAATTGCAGTAGCAGTAGTTGCATCGCTTTCTTTTACAGCAAATGCACAAACAAAAAAAATAAACGTTGCTAAAAGTGGTATCGTTTGGACAGGGAAAAAAGTAACAGGTTCACACACTGGAACTATTGGTTTACAAAGTGGTGCGGTTGTATTAAAAGGTAAAGTTTTAAAAGGTGGAACTTTTGTAGTTGACATGACAACTATCAATACTACTGACTTAAAAGCAGGTCAAGGTAAAGAAAATTTAGATGGTCACTTAAAAGCAGAAGATTTCTTCGGAGTTGAAAAACACAAAACAGCTACTTTAGTTTTCAAAACTATTAGTGGAAAAGGAAATGGTCTTTATACAGTTACAGCTGATTTAACTATCAAAGGAATTACAAAACCAATTACTTTTGATATCACAGTTTCTGGTAATACAGCTACAACAACTTTAAAAGTTGATAGAACTAAATATGATATCAAATACGGTTCAGGTTCATTTTTCTCTGATTTAGGAGATAAAACAATTAACGATGAATTCGAATTAAAAGTTAATTTAGTTTGGTAATTTATCAAAAATATAAAATTAAAAAGTCCCGAAATTTTCGGGACTTTTTTTTTTGATAATAAGTTTATTTGGAAACTGGTCCAGGTTGTTTCTTTTCTAAAACACTTTTTTCTTCTTTAACCAATACTGTTCCTTTAATTCGCAAAGCAACCATTCCGTTATCTTTATTCACTGCGTTAGATTCTACAGTAATGGTTTTACTTATTGGTCCTGGATTCATATTATATTGTACTTCAATTACTCCTTTTTTCCCCGGTGCAATTGGTTCTTTTGAAAAACTTGGCACCGTACAACCACAGCTACTTTTTGCATCTTTAATTACTAAAGGTTCGTTTCCAACATTTTGAAATTCAAATACTCTTTTACCTGAATCCACCCCTTTATACACCTCTCCATAATTAATGGTCTCTTCTTTGAATTCAATTTTTGCACCATTTTGTGCATTAACCGATAAACCCGTTATCATTAAACCTAAAATAAGTACTATTTTTTTCATTTCTATGTTATTTTGATTTATGTAAAAATATGTTATTTAAACTAACTAACAAAAAGTAAATACATTTTTTTTATTCTATATTATATAATTACTTTTGCAAATACAATTCAAAAATTATACCAAAAGTCAATTAATTTTTTTTAAAATAAGATATAAATGATACCAGCCCAATTTGATGCCAAAGCCGTAGAACAAAAATGGTACGAGTACTGGATGAAAAACAACTATTTTCACTCTACTCCAGATCACAGAACACCATATACTATTGTAATTCCTCCACCAAATGTAACTGGAGTTTTACACATGGGACATATGTTGAACAACACGATTCAAGATGTCTTAATTCGTCGTGCGCGTTTAAAAGGTTTCAATGCGTGTTGGGTGCCTGGTACAGATCACGCTTCTATTGCTACTGAAGCTAAAGTAGTTGCGAAATTAAAATCGGAAGGTATTGATAAATTCGATTTAACTCGTGAAGAATTCTTAAAACATGCTTACGATTGGACAGATAAATACGGCGGAACCATCTTAGAACAACTAAAACAATTAGGCTGTTCTTGTGATTGGGACAGAACTAAATTTACTATGGATCCAGATATGTCGGCATCCGTAATTCGTTCGTTTGTAGATTTATACAATAAAGGTATGATTTACCGCGGTTACAGAATGGTAAACTGGGATCCAGAAGCAAAAACAACGTTATCTGACGAAGAAGTAATTTTTGAAGAACGTCAAGGAAAATTATATTACATCAAATATCAAATCGAAAATTCTTCAGAGTATTT
>CAZULO010000165.1:5189-6794 GCA_964621245.1 uncultured Flavobacterium sp. | reverse complement strand
CCCTACATTAAAAGTGTAATGCTCTACCAGCTGAGCTACAGAGTCTAAAACTATTCCTTCATTGCGGGTGCAAATATAGGAACTATTATTTATTCTGCAAGACCTTTTTCAATTATTTTTTATTTTTTTTTAAAATATTTTATAACTCCTTAATTTGTAATAAGTTGTTATTTGTAGTTTTTTTTTCAATTTTTCAAATTATTTAAAATAGTCTACTTTTACCAGATAAAATTTTTAAAAAAATGAAAATTATTTTAGTCGGATACATGACTTCTGGGAAATCTACTATAGGAAAATTGATTTCTGAAGCCTTACATGTACCTTTTTTTGATTTGGATACCGTAATTGAAGATCGTTTACAGATGAAAATTGATACTATTTTTGAAAAAAAAGGTGAATTGTATTTTAGAAAACAAGAAAGTGAAGTGCTTTCTTCTTTTATAGCTGAACACGATACTTATGTTTTAGCACTTGGTGGTGGTACACCATGTTATTATAACAATTGGGAGCAGTATCAATCTTCCGATTTTTATGCTGTTTATTTGAAAGCTTCTATTACTACTATATTAGATAGATTACAAACGCAAAAACAATCCAGACCACTTGTCGCTTCTTTAGAGGCAGAAGCGCTTCAAGAATTTGTTGCCAAGCATGTGTTTGAACGTAGTTATTATTACAATCAAACACATGCTACAGTTATTGTGGATCACAAAAGTGAATCTGAAATTGTATCAGAAATTTTGTCATTGTTAACTTAAATACGCATAGGAGTTGTTTTCTTCAAATACAACCTGAACATGCTCTTGTAATGAAGTGGATAAAGACAAACCTTTAAAATCGGCTTTTACTGGATATTTTTTATGATTTCGATCAATTAAAACAGCGGTTTTAAATTTTAACAACGGTACATTTAAAAAATGTTTGATTCCATATATTAATGTAGCGCCAGAATTTAATACATCATCAATTAGTACTAAGTTTTTATTAGTATACTGAGAAGCCTCTAATGAAGTGGTAATTGCATCAGCAGGATTTTGTTTGTTGATATGTACTTCACAGGTGGTAATTTTCAAATCACTAATAGCTTCTACTTGTACGGCTATTTTTTGAGCAAATACAAAGCCACTGTTGGAGATGCCAGCAAGTACTAATTCGGAATCATTGGCAAAGGTTTCATAAATTTGATACGCAATACGCTTGATTTTGTGTTCGATTTCGGTGTGAGTTAAAATGATGTGTTGCATGTTATTTTTTTTCAAATGTAAAAAACAATTCTTTATTTGCGCGTGGTTTAATCGAATTATATGCTATTTCTAATTGAAGTATTGTGAATTTTTCTGAAAATATAGTTTTGTATTCATCACTATTTCCTCCAAAAGGTGGTCCGGCTTCCGTCAAAGGGAAATTAAATAACAAACCTGCAATTTTCCCCTTTTCGGAAAGTAGTTCATGCATTTTTGATACATAATTCTCTCTTAAAATCGGATCTAAAGCACAAAAAAAAGTTTGTTCTAAAATCAAATCATATGTTTCGTGATGTTCAAAAAAATCAGCACAAATTAAATGTTTTTTTAAATTAGAATTGCGTTTAATGATGTTGTCAAT
>CAZULO010000165.1:0-5089 GCA_964621245.1 uncultured Flavobacterium sp. | reverse complement strand
TCTCTTCTGTCTTTTTTAGTAGGTCTTCCTTCTCCTTTGGCACGGTAATGCTCTTTGGATAACTTAATCATTTCTAAATGTTCAAATGCTTCGGCAGGCGTTTCATCTTTTCGATATAAATCAACTAGTTTAGCAGCAACTCGGCTAGGCGGAATATCCAATACCTTCACAATATAATTGATTTGGTCTCTTCTTAACGTAATTTTATCAAGAGGAAAAACATCTCTTGAAGCTTTTGCCTTAGTATTATTTACAGATACATGTCCTTTTTTTATAGCTTCAGCTGCAAGTCCTCTAGTTTTATAGTATCTAATACACCATAAATATTTGTCAATTCGCATAAAATTAAAAATCAATGTTAATATTTGTACAAAAATAAATGAAAATCGTATCTTGCGGGCACTTTTTAAATTAAAATATTGCAAAATGAAATTATCATTAAGATTACTACTTTTATTACCTTTTATTTTTGTTATGGTTGGATGTCCATCTGATGATGCCCCAAGTGGTATTGAGGCAAGGCCTTTTTTAGATGTGTATAATGAAGATATTGCTGAAATAGAAGGGTTTATGGATTCTCATTTCATGACTGTTGACAGTGATTATAATGTTACATTTACCGAAATAACAGCAAGTACTCCAGGAACACCTATATCAGATCATCCTGATTTAGATTTTAAAACAATTACTAAAGATGGAGTAGCTCATAAATTATATTATATTAAATTGAATGAAGGTGTAGGTTCTAATCCAACTAGATTAGATTCTGTATTTAGTGTATATAAAGGTCATAATACCGATTTATCTAATTTTGATGAAGCTTCAAGTCCGGTTTGGTTTGAGTTAGAGCAAGTAATTGAAGGTTGGCAAGAAATTTTTCCTGAATTCAAAACAGGAAATGCTGTAACTGATAACACAACAGGAATTACTACTTATAGTGATTTTGGAGCAGGTGTAATGTTTGTACCTTCTGCTTTGGCTTATTATAATAGAGGTGCAGGTTCTATTGGTCCTTACACGCCACTTATTTTTAATTTTAAATTAATGAAACTAAAATATAAAGATCATGATGGCGATAATTTATTATCTAAAGATGAATATTTAGGTACGGGTATAGTTTCAGGAACGCCATTAGATAGTGATGGCGATGGTAAACCAAATTTTGGAGATTTTGATGATGATAATGATGGGACTACAACTAAAAAGGAATATGAAAATAAGACTGTTATTTTAACTTCAACTTCTACTCCAGTAAGTATTCCAAAATCAAATGGGAAATATGTTTACAGTCAATTACCAGATTGTAGTGGAAATCAATTTGTTTCTCCGAATAAACCAAGACATTTAAATTCGAGTTGTCAATAAAAATATCACGAAAATCCTGCTTTTAGCAGGATTTTTTATTTGCAATACAAATTGGAAACTTTATCTTTGTTAAAAAATATTTAGTATGACAAATTTACAATCAATCATAGAAACAGCATGGGAAAATCGTGCGTTATTACAAGAAGAAGCTACTCAAAATGCGATTAGAGAAGTCGTTGATTTATTAGATCAAGGAACGTTACGTGTTGCCGAACCAATTGAAAACGGTTGGCAAGTAAATGAATGGGTGAAAAAAGCCGTAGTAATGTATTTTCCAATTCAAAAAATGGAAACTTTAGAAGCGGGTATTTTCGAATATCATGATAAAATTCCATTAAAACGTAACTTCGCAGAAAGAGGAATTCGAGTAGTGCCAAATGCCGTTGCACGTCATGGAGCGTATATCTCTTCAGGTGTCATTTTAATGCCATCTTATGTAAATATCGGAGCGTATGTAGATGAAGGAACGATGGTAGATACTTGGGCTACAGTTGGAAGTTGTGCACAAATTGGAAAGCATGTTCACTTGAGTGGTGGAGTAGGAATTGGTGGCGTATTAGAGCCTTTACAAGCTGCTCCAGTAATTATTGAAGATGGTGCTTTTATCGGTTCACGTTGTATTGTAGTAGAAGGTGTTAGAGTAGAAAAAGAAGCTGTTTTAGGTGCTAATGTGTGTTTAACAGCCTCTACTAAAATTATTGATGTAACGGGAGATGAACCTATCGAATATAAAGGTGTAGTACCAGCTAGATCGGTTGTAATTCCTGGAACGTACACCAAAAAATTCCCAGCTGGCGAATACCAAGTGCCATGTGCTTTAATTATCGGTCAAAGAAAAGCATCAACAGATTTAAAAACATCTCTAAATGATGCGTTACGTGAATATAATGTAGCGGTATAATGAATATCGGATTTGAAGCAAAAAGAGTTTTTCATAATAAAACTGGATTAGGAAATTATAGTCGGGATTTAGTTCGCATTGTAGCTACTTATTTTCCAGAAAATAATTATTTCTTATATAATCCCAAAAAGTATAAGCAGGCTCTTTTTGTTTCAAATTTTAAAAATGTTGTAGAGAAAAATCCAATATCTAAATTCAATAAAAAATTCAAAAATTTATGGCGACAAAAAACTGTTGTCAAAGATTTAGTGAATGACGATATTTCAATTTTTCACGGACTTTCGGGCGAACTACCTATAGGTTTAAAAAAACAAGGAATTAAATCTGTAGTTACTATTCATGATTTAATTTTTGTTCGCTATCCTAATTTATATTCTTTTTTTGATAGAAAAATACACTATTTTAAATTTAAAGCCGCAGCTTCTCGTGCCGATTTAATTATCGCAATAAGTGTGCAAACTAAACAAGATATTATTACGTTTTTGAATGTGAATCCTTCTAAAATTAGAGTAGTATATCAAGGTTGCCAGGCCGTTTTTAAAACAACTTTTACCTCAGAGGAAAAGCAAAGTGTGATAGATAAATACAATTTGCCTTCTCGATATGTTTTAAATGTAGGAACTATTGAAGAAAGAAAAAACGCATTAACCATAGTAAAAGCAATCCAAAATTTAGAGGTTGATTTAGTTTTAATAGGTAAAGAAACCGATTACAGCAAGGAAGTAAAAAAATATATTACGGAACACCATTTAACGTCTCGTGTCCATTTTTTAAAAGGTTTATCTAGTTCCGACTTAGCCATTACCTATCAATTAGCTAGTGTTTTTGTGTATCCTTCACTTTTTGAAGGTTTCGGAATTCCAATTATTGAAGCTTTATATTCTCAAACACCTGTAATTACTACTAAAACAGGCGTTTTTCCAGAAGCTGCTGGTCCTAATTCCTTATACATTGATCCTTTTGATGTGGCTGACTTATCTGAAAAAATTACTAAGGTTTTAACGGATGTCACCTTGGCTACTTCCATGAAAGAGGCTGGTTTACGATTTGTACAAAAATTCAACGATGAACAAATCGCAAAAGAACTTTACGCGGTATATAATGAATTGATATGAGTCTAAATAAACCAAAAATTGTTATCGATATCGATAGAATGAAATATCCGAATACAGGAATGTTTGAGTTTTGTAGTCATTTATACGATTCGTTTAAACATAATACTTCTTTCGATTTTATTTTCTATAAGCACAAACAAACTATTTTAGATAATCATTCAAAAGTATTGCCGATTAGTATTTTTGACCGTTTGTTTTTACGAATATCTTCTAAGGTTCAAATTTGGCATACGACCAATCAATTGGCAACTAGAATTCCTTCTAATCCTAAAAAATTAGTATATACCATTCACGATTTAAATTTTTTGTATGCGAATAAAAGCGAAAAGAAAAAAGAAAAGCTTTTAAAACAAATACAAAAAGCCATTTATCAAGCGGATTATCTAACTTTTATTTCGAATTTCAGCTATTTAGAAGTAAAAAAACACTTAAATATTGAAGGAAAAAAATATAAAATAATTCATAATGGAGTTTCGGTTAAAACACCTGAACAATTTCCGAATTATCTTCCAAAAAGACCTTTTTTGTTTAGTTTAGGCGTAATCGATCCTAAAAAAAACATTCATACTATTTTGCCTTTATTGGCTGTTTCTGATTTTGATTTAATTATTTCTGGGAAAATAACAAACGAAAAATATTATCAAACTATTCTTTTAGAAATAAAAAGACTAGAACTACAAGATCGCGTTGTTTTTACGAATGTGATTTCTGAAAATGATAAATATTGGTATTTAAAGAATTGTGAAGCGTTTGTATTTCCTTCTATTTCTGAGGGTTTTGGTATTCCACCCATCGAAGCTATGCGATTTGGGAAACCTGTTTTTTTATCAAATTTAACCAGTTTACCCGAAATTGGTGGTTCTGCCGCTTTTTATTTTAATGATTTTGAGTCACAACACATGCAACAAGTTTTTTTAAATGGCATGAAATTATATCAAGATCATCCAAATAAGAAACAAGAAATTATCAATTGGTCGTTACAATTTACTTGGGAAAAAGCTAGTCAGGCTTATTTAGAAGTGTATAAAGAGTTATTGTGATGTTCATTCGATTTTACCAATTTGGTAAACATATAATAAGCAGAGAAAAAAGACCAATATAAACCTGCTTTTCCGTTTAAAAAGTTACGATCTAAAATATATTTTTTAAAAAATTCAAACTTTGTTTTAATTATAATCATCAAAATCGGAAATTTTTTGTTTTTTTCTTCCGCATACAAACTGGTATATTTGTTTAATTTTTCAATATATTGGGCTACAGAAAAATAGCTATAATGTAAAAAATCACTTTTTAATTTACTAGTATTTCCTTCTATTATTAGATTTTCATGGACTTTGTTCGAAGTAAATTTCCCGTATTTTTTATTAAAAAATCGCAATATATGTTTGTTACTTTCACTTCCATGTTTGAAAACTTTATTTAAAAACACATGCGTTCTCGGAATCAAATAGCCGTTACAACCAGACGTTAGATTTAAGTTTTTAATTTCTGAAATTAACGCATCAGATAAAACTTCATCCGCATCTAAAGATAAAACCCAATCGTTTTTGGTTTGTGATAAAGCAAATTGTTTTTGTAAACCAAAATTTTCAAATTTATGGTAAATGACTTTCGCACCAAATGATTCACAAATTGAAACCGTTGCATCAGTACTTCCAGAATCTACCACAATAATTTCATCTGCCCAAGTTACTTTTTCTAAACATTT
>CAZULO010000164.1:0-6862 GCA_964621245.1 uncultured Flavobacterium sp. | reverse complement strand
TAAAGTATTTTTGAAGTATTTTTGATAAAAAATTATTCAAAATGTCAAATATCAATTGGAAAATCGTAAAAGAATACGAAGATATAACGTATAAAAAATGTGATGGAGTTGCCAGAATTGCTTTTAACAGACCGGATGTAAGAAACGCATTTCGCCCAAAAACCACAAAAGAATTAATTGATGCGTTTTATGATGCACAAGAAGATACTTCTATTGGTGTAGTTTTATTATCTGCGGAAGGACCAAGTTCTAAAGATGGGATTTGGAGTTTTTGTAGTGGAGGCGATCAAAAAGCTCGTGGACATCAAGGTTATGTGGGTGAAGATGGCTATCACAGATTAAATATTTTGGAAGTACAACGTATGATTCGTTTCATGCCAAAAGCGGTTATTTGTGTAGTTCCAGGATGGGCTGTTGGTGGCGGACATAGTTTACACGTCGTTTGCGATTTAACTTTAGCCAGTAAAGAACACGCCATTTTTAAACAAACCGATGCCGATGTAACGAGTTTTGATGGCGGGTATGGTTCGGCTTATTTAGCTAAAATGGTGGGACAAAAAAAAGCTAGAGAAATTTTCTTTTTAGGCAGAAATTATTCAGCTCAAGAGGCTTTTGAGATGGGAATGGTTAATGCTGTGATTCCTCATGCTGAATTAGAAGATACTGCTTTTGAATGGGCACAAGAAATTCTAGCCAAATCGCCAACGTCAATCAAAATGTTAAAATTTGCTATGAATTTAACAGATGATGGTATGGTAGGCCAACAAGTTTTTGCAGGAGAAGCTACTCGTTTAGCGTATATGACTGACGAAGCAAAAGAAGGTAGAGATGCTTTCTTAGAAAAACGCAAGCCTAATTTTGAAAAGAAATATTTACCATAATTGAAGCTGGGAGTTGGGAGTTTGAAGTTAGTCGTTTTTTACGTCTGTCTTTCTACTACCAACTTCTAACTTCCAACTTTTTCACATGAAACACTGGATTCAAGCCGCACGATTACGAACGTTACCACTTTCTATTTCTGGAATTTTGGTAGGAAGTGCTTATGCCTATTATCAACATCAATTCGAATGGACTATTTTCGTTTTGGCTTTATTAACCACATTATCATTTCAGATTCTGTCTAATTTTGCTAATGATTATGGCGATGGAATCAAAGGAACAGATGTCAATCGAATTGGAGAAAAACGGTTAGTAGCTTCAGGAGAAATTACAGCTGCACAAATGAAAAGAGCGGTTCTAATCAATGGAGTAATTGCATTTGTATTGGCTGTAGCACTTATATTTGTGGCTTTCGGACAAGAAAATTTTTTATATTCTTTAGTTTTTTTACTACTTGGAGTGGCCTCAATTGGCGCAGCTGTTAAATATACAGTTGGAACTAATGCCTACGGATATAGCGGTTTTGGAGATGTTTTCGTTTTTTTGTTTTTCGGATTAGTCGCTGTCATCGGAAGTCATTTTTTGTATGCAAAAACAATAGATGTTAAACTTTTTTTACCTGCTATTTCTATTGGTTTATTAAGCACAGCTGTATTAAATTTGAATAACATGCGCGATATTGAAAATGATCGTGTTGCCAATAAAAATACTTTAGTGGTTAAAATGGGATTAAAAAAAGCGAAAATATACCATCAAATACTATTGGTTGTAGCTGTTTTATCTTTTTTGAGTTTTTTACTGTTGTTGCACACTTCTGTTTTACCTATTGTGGTATTAGTATTACCACTGAGTATTCATATTCGAACCATTCAAAACTCCACTTCTTATGAAGATTTTGATCCTGAACTCAAAAAAGTGGCTTTAAGTACTTTTGCTTTAAGTTTATTCTTTTGGATCAGTTTGTTATTTTAAATCCTTAGTTTAATTCTTTTATATTTAACATTATGAAAATTACTTTTTACGGACACGCTTGTTTGGGTATTCAAATTAACGACATTCACGTTTTAGTGGATCCCTTTATTTCAGGAAATGAGAAGGCTTCTCATATCAATATCGATGCCATTCCTGCTGATTTTATTTTGTTAACACATGCACATCAAGATCATATTTTAGATGTAGAAGCGATTGCAAAACGCACTAATGCCGTGATCGTTTCGAATTATGAAATTGCTTCTTATTACGGGAACAAAGGTTTTTCATACCATCCTATGAATCATGGCGGAAGCTGGGATTTTGAATTTGGAAAGGTGAAATATGTGAATGCGATTCATACCTCTTCTTTTACTGATGGAACGTATGGTGGACAACCAGGCGGTTTTGTTATTGAAGGCGAACATAAAAATATTTATATTGCTGGTGATACAGCTTTAACTATGGATATGAAATTAATTCCAATGCGTACTAAACTAGATTTAGCTATTTTACCACTTGGAAATAATTTTACGATGGATGTGGAAGATGCCATTATTGCTTCTGACTTTGTAGCATGTGATAAAGTTTTAGGTTATCATTACGATACTTTCGGATATATTGAAATCAACCATGATGAAGCGAAACGAAAATTTTTCGATAAAGGAAAAGATTTAATGCTTTTAGAAATAGGTCAAAGTATCGATTTGTAATTTGGTACAGAAATTGCTAACGCTATCAACACAATTAAAAATGGATATATCTGTTTTTAGTTGTGTTCTAATTTTAAATCAATAGGCTTTTTGCCGCATTTGACAACATGAAAAAAATATTGCTATTCTTGTTTTTTACCACTTTCGCTTTTGCACAAAAAGATGGGTTTTGGGATAAAGAACGCGCGTTTACAAAAGAAGTAAAACTGAGTTCAGGTAATCGAACTTTAGTGAAAGTAGATGATTTACCAGAAGGAGCTTCTGAGTTTGTATATCGAATTTCTTTAATTGATGAAAACGGTAAAATCACTACGAGTTTGGCTTCTATATTAAAATCAATTCCAGATCCAACAGGCGTGAGTCAGGGTGCAGCTGGTGCATTGATTTTAGGTAATTCATTTTCTGGAGATGATACTTGCGTGTATGGTATTTTTACTTCTGAAAAAGCAGGCAATCAATTTTTGAAAGATGGGAAATTAGAAGCGGCTTGTCATTTTATTAGCGAACCTGTTAGTAAAGATAGTAAAGTCATCTCTATAAAAAACACAAAATGTTTTGACCATGCACCAAATATTTGGTTTGCTTTCGAAAATAAAAACTGGGTAATGAGTACCAAAATTGTTTTAGAAGTAGTTTCTTGGGTCGATTATAATGCGAGTCGTGGTTGGAATGCGACAACAAAAAAAGAACTTTTAGCAGAAGCAGAAAAATTGAGTACGGTTAAAATGGTTTCGAATAAGAGTAATTACTTAGCTACTTTTTTAAAAGTTTTTGCAGCGAAATATAAATATAGTGAGTACAAACAATTATTAGCGATAGAAAAAACCAATGTGTTTCAAAGTATTGCTATGGACTGTTTGGTGCCTGCTGGGGAATTAAGTACTTATTTAGATGCGATTCGGAGTCAAGCTATGGCTCAGTTTAAAAAAGGTAAAACTGAAGAAGCTCTTGCTTTAGTGCAAAAAGAAATTGTAGACAAAAAATATGCTACAGATAAAGATTATAGTATTTTAGGTGCTATTTATTTGTACAGTAAACAGTTTGTAAAAGCCGAAGCGAACTATAAAAAAGCTTTAGAAAAAAATCCCTCTGAATTGCTGTATCAATTGAATTTAGCACATGTTTATATGTTTACAGACCAATTAGCGGCCTCAAAAGATATTCATAAATTGTATAAAGACAATAATGTTTCGGCTCAAAAAAGTTGGATCGATCAAACGAAATCTGATTTTGAAGCGTTCGAGAAAAAAGGATTTTCAACCGATAATTTTAAAAAGATTTTAAGAATTTTAGAGTAAATATCTATAATTGGAATATTGAAAATTGTCTCATTAATTTATGAAAGCGACTTATAAAAAATACATTCTCAACTTTAAACGCCCAAGTGGTACTTCTCGTGGTGTGATGACCCAAAAAGAAACCTGGTTTTTACTTTTGGAAGAAGAGGGCAAAACGGGAGTAGGTGAGTGTGGCTTGTTGAGAGGTTTATCTATTGATGATCGACCAGATTACGAAGCCAAATTACAATGGGTTTGTGAAAACATTCATTTGGGTAAGGACCAACTTTGGCAGGAATTACTTGAATTTCCGTCCCTACAATTTGGAGTAGAAATGGCTTTTTTGTCACTTCAAGCGGAAACACCATTTGAATTATTTCCTTCAAATTTCACAAAAGCTAACGATTCAATTACCATTAACGGATTGGTTTGGATGGGAGAAGAAGCTTTTATGAAACAACAAATTGAAGAAAAATTGGCTGAAGGTTTTACCTGTATCAAACTAAAAATTGGTGCCATTGATTTTCAGCAAGAGCTAGATTTACTAGCGTTTATTCGAAAACATTTTGATGCGGATACCATTGAAATTCGTGTGGATGCTAATGGTGCTTTTTCTCCAGATGAAGCTTTAGAAAAACTGCAATTACTTTCAAAATATCAACTACATAGTATTGAGCAACCAATAAAAGCAGGACAATTTGAAGCTATGAAACAACTTTGTACTCAAACGCCATTCCCGATTGCTTTGGATGAAGAATTAATTGGTGTTTTTACTTATGAAGACAAAGTAAAACTTTTAGAAACGATACAACCTCAATTTATTATTTTGAAACCCAGTTTCATTGGCGGTATAAAAGGCAGTTTAGAATGGATTGAATTGGCCGAAAAAAGAAATATTGGTTGGTGGATCACTTCCGCCTTGGAAAGTAATGTTGGTTTAAATGCTATTGCACAATTTACTTATACCTTACATAATGATATGCCGCAAGGTTTAGGGACGGGTGGTTTGTATACCAATAATTTTGATTGTCCGTTAGAAATTAAAAAGGGACAATTGCTTTACAATACAGATTTGGGTTGGGATTTTAAAATTTAATCACAAAGACAAAAGATTTCGTTGTGCGAATCAATTAAAAAAGTAAAATTTACTTTATACTAGATATATTTTTATTTTTCTTAAACAGGTAATAAAGTAGTTGTGATTTAATTGGAAATGAGTTGTTTATACTTATTTTTGTTTTACAATTTTTAATTTTTGAGCATGAAATTCTTTTTTTTAATCTTATTGTTTTTTTCAATGCAATCTAAATTAGTATTCGATTTCACTAAAAATTCTTCTATTTCAGAGTGGATTATAGTTGATGATGTAGTTATGGGCGGGCAATCTCAAGGTAAATTTACTTTAGATGAATCCGGTAATGGCGTATTTTCTGGAACAGTTTCTACTGCAAATAATGGCGGTTTTTCTTCTGTAAGATTTCAGTTTAATAAAATTAATGCTAATTCAAATAGTAAAATCGTAGTTCGTTTAAAAGGTGATGGTAACGTGTATCAATTGCGAATAAAAGACAAAGTCACTACTTATTTTTCTTATATCAACACGTTTCAAACAAACGGAGAATGGCAAACGGTTTCCATTAATATGAAGGATATGTATCCGTCATTTAGAGGTCGAGATTTAGATTTACCTTCATATAACAGCCTTGCTTTTGAAGAACTAGTTTTTTTAATAGGTAATAAAAAAAATGAAGCCTTTCAATTACTAATTGACAAGATAGAACTACAATAATAAAATAAAAAACTCTCCTAAAATTAGTTTTTTCTTATCGTTTTCAATTTGTTTATTCTTGGTTAAAAAAAAATAATTTTGTGTACTTGAGCAGTATGCTACCTATACTTAGCATTTGGTTTTTATCTTTAACATAACTATTTTCTCAAATAAAAAAGCGACTAAAATCATTCAGTCGCTTTTGTAAATCTAAATTCGTAAATCGTAAATAGAAATTACAATTTATGTAAGTTGCTTGCTAAAGTTTCGATAAACTTGGTGATTGGTCCTTTAATCATCATGGCCATCATGGCATTAAATTCCCCTTCAAAGAATAATTGAACATCCGTTGCATTTTCAGAAACTTCATCTAATTTTGCGGTTAACGTAAAAGGTAATTTACTTGAGGCAGCACCTAAAACTACTTTTGAGTTTGGCGTTACTTCTTTTTTAACTAATTTAATTTCTGGCATTCCTTTTAAACCAAATTCGAAACAATTTTCGTCAATGACTTCAAATTTAGCGATGTTTTCAGGCATTAACTTTTCGAAATTTTTAATATCTGTTAACGCGTTAAAAATATATGCTGCTGATTTTTCTACGTTTGTTTTTGGGCTTTCTACATTCATTATGTTTTGTTTTTTGTTTCAGGTTTCGTAATTCTAAATTGGTAAATCGTACATTCAAATTTACTATTTATTTCTTGTAATTCAAATAATCTTGTAACAGAATTGTAGCGGCTATTTCGTCAATTAGTGCTTTGTTTTGGCGTTGTTTTTTCTTTAATCCACTATCAATCATAGTTTGAAAAGCCATTTTTGAAGTAAAGCGTTCGTCTACGCGTTCCATTTTCATCGTTGGAAATTCGTTTCGGAATTGGACGATGAATGTTTCAATTATTTCGGTACTTTCACTAGGTAAACCATTCATTTGTTTGGGTTCGCCAATCAATACCGTTTCTACATTTTCTTTAGAAAAATAGGTTTTTAAAAACGAAATTAAATCTTTAGATGGAATCGTAGTTAAACCACTAGCTATAATTTGGAAATCGTCGGTAACTGCAATTCCTGTTCGTTTAATTCCGTAATCTATGGATAAAATTCTGGCCATGGTTTCTATTTAATTGCAAAAGTACACAAATACAATGCTTTTTTCTTATTTTAGTACAAACTTTAACCTTCAAATTATGAAAAAAACAGCCATTCTACTTTTAGTGCTATTTGTTACTTTATCTTGTGATAAAAAACAAGTGTATA
>CAZULO010000163.1:0-6895 GCA_964621245.1 uncultured Flavobacterium sp. | reverse complement strand
CGTAAAGCTTTGTTATTAGTATCTAAAACTTTGCCTGAAAGCGTGGTTTGGGAAAAAAGAAAATTACAAAAAAGAAAAAATGCAAAAAGCAGTTGTTTAATTTTTATTTTATAGGTAAAATCATTTTTTCTCACTGAGCTTTAATTTTTCTTGCATTTCTTGCATATACATTTTTTCGTATTCTATTTGAGAAATAGTTTTTTGTTTGTTAATGGTTTCTATTTTCTCAGTTACATTAAATTCTATTTTATGTAAACCATATAAAATATCATCATAGTGTAATTCAACGATTAAACCCGGTAAACCACAAAAACCTCTTGGTCCAAAATTATAACTAATTTCGGGTGCATACCAAGCTGTAATAGTATTTGTAAAATATTTTAAATTGCCATTTTCGTCTAAACGATTATTGGTGTATTTATGGATTTGTGTGGCTTTAAAACATTTCAAATTATTAATCATTTTACTTTCTGTTGTAATTTGCCAATCTAATAACACGGAATCAGTAATTGAAAATTTTTTATTTTCTGACTCTATATAATTTAATTTTTTTTCTAAATCAGTGTAAACTTTTTGTTTATTACCTAAAATAAGCACTTTTACCAAATCGTTTTCTACAATTGCATTATTTTCTAATTTAAAAACACTTTCAGTAGTATTACACAATAAATAAGGTTTATTATTACTAACCGAAGCATGCGTTTTCTCCAACATTTCTTTTTCAAAATCTGAACTAACAATTTTTGGATCTTCAATTAATACGGAATAAGTAACCTTAATATTCTGAGAATAAATAAGTGTTGAAAACAATAAAAACAACAATACTTTTTTCATGAAATTTATTTTCTAAGTGATTTTTTATTAATGTCTATTTTAAATAGCTACAGCTGATTCTGGCTTTTATGTATTATTTTACACAGCCAAACTTGTTGCAGAAAAAACAAATAGTGTAATCGCACTAAATTCCATTTTTTTCATAAATTTGAATTTTAAATTAATACTTGCAGTTGTGTTACAAGTCTTATTGTAATAAACATGGCTGCTTTTTTAAGTTTTTCTTTATAGAATTAATACAAACCTACTGATATATAAGAAATAATCAAAAATTATTGTAAATAAATATTTATATAAATTTAAAAAACTTGTTGCGAAATAATAGTATGATAATTGAGTTTTTTCGAATTAAATCTAATTTTCTTTTGATTTAATAAACTCATTAGTTTTCTTTTTTAATTGATTATTATATTCTTCAATTGTAATAAAACTTCCTTTATTAGGGAGATTTATATTATTATATTGAATCGATAACTCTAACTTTACTAAACCAAAAGTTTTGTTTTCGTCTTGTAGTTCTACTATTAAACCCGGTAAACCACCATAACCTGCTGGTCCAAAAGAATACGGAATTTCTGGAGAAAACCAAGCTGTTATAGTTTTCTTAAAAAATTTCAAACTTCCATCTGTATTTTTAGTTCCATTACTTATACTAAAATCTTGTGTAGCTTTATAACATAAATAATTTTCAATTTTCTTAGTCTCTGAGGTTATTAACCAATTTGTATTTAGACTATCTGTTATAATAAATTCATCTTCTTTAAAAGCTTTAGTACTACTGTTGTTTCTATAAGTTTTCTTATTTATTATATCGATAAATAAAGTTTTTTTGCATTTACATACATTGGATACAGCTAAATCATTAGTTATGATTGAATTATCTTCTAATTTAAAAGCACTAATAGTATCATTAAAAAATAAAATTGGACTAAGAAATTCTGCTGCATCATCCGCTTCAATTATCATTTTTTTTAAATTTTCTGGTAATGTATTTACTTTTTCATTGAAAGAAGTTGTGATTGAATATGTTGCTTTTTTAAAATTTTGAGAAAATGTGAAATTATATAAAAATATAAAAAGAAATAAATATTTTGTTTTCATTGTTATGTAATAAATAATGAAGCCGCTTTAGCAGCTTCATTAATAGTTATTTTTTAGTCTCCATAGAAAATTTCAAGACACTCATCAAAGTTTCTTGAAGCTATCGCATTTGCATCTTCAAAAGTTGCGCAGTAATAATTCATTAACATATCCATTTCTTGAGAATACATTCTTGAACAAGGTAGATCTTTTATTTGCTCATCTTTTTTAATTTCTTTATTATTAGCAAATGAAAAAGAAATCGCTAAAAAACAAATTGTAGTTAAAATAGTTCTCATTTTATTCTCCGTAAGTATCAATTAAACATTGTTCAAAACATCTATCAGCAATTCTTTCTGCTTCTTCAAAAGTTGCGCCATGGCCGTCTTGAAGTACACCCATATTAATAACCCATTGATCAGCACATGGAGTTTCCGTCTTCAATTGATTATTTACCTCAATTGTATTTGTTTTTATTTCAGAAACTTTTTTTCTCTCAATTTCCCCAGCAAAACTTGTTGCAGTAAAAACAAAAAGTGCCATCGCACTAAATACCATTTTTTTCATAAATTTGAATTTTTAAATTAATACTTGCAGTCGTGTTACAAGGCCAATTGTAATAAACACGGCTGCTTTTTTGTTGAATTTTTGTACAAAACAGCACAAACCTAAAAAAAAAAAAAACGAATTCATAAAATTATTGTAAATAAATATTTATATAGTAAAAAAACCTGCTACACTATACCAACCTAATAGATTGGATTTTATTCTAAAATTCTGACTTTTTAAACTTTCCAATACTCACTAAAAAAGTTATTCGTTTCATTAATTGTTCTTGATCTCCATAATGAGATATTGTTTTGTATTAATATGAAACCAAATAGTTATAAATTTGGAGTTGAAAAATTTTATATCTGTTTAAAAACTGTAGGTTTGTTTACTTGCAGAATAATTTATTTATAACTCTATTTGCATCAAATAATTTAATTAAATACCCATAAAAATTTCAAAAAAAATAAATCAAACCCATTTAAAATTATCATATTTTTCAAACAATGAATAAATTTTTCTTTTTTCTTTACTAATTCTAATAGGTTGTAAGTCTAACGTTCCTAATTATAGTCTATAATTAAGAGTTAGAAAATAAAGCAGGTTTTTCAAATTAGTTGTTTATTGTTGTATTTTTTCTTGTACTAATTTATTGTAATCTTGATTAGATATTATTGTTGCTTCTTTTGGTTTTTGAATTTTTATTTCTTCTTCTAAAAGTATAAGTTTTTTTAAACCAATTGTTGCATTTCTATCATTAATTTCCATTATTAAACCCGGCAAACCATAAAAACCATTAGGACCTGTATGAAAAGGAATAGTTGGACAATACCAGGCCGTTACTGTAATTGTTTGCGGTATTTTTGATTCGTATATGTAAGTTGTAGTTGCTTTAAAACAAGTAAATTTATCTATTAGTTTTGTTTCATTAAATAACTGCCAAACTAACTCGGTTTTATTTTCAATAATATAGCTGTTTTCTTTTATGCTGCCCATTACCGCATTTGAATTATTATACTGTATTTTTTTATTTAAAACATCTAAATAAATTGGTTTTTTTGTTTTTAAATAAAGAATTGAATTATCAACGTCAACATCGTTACAAATTAAAAATGAAGATTCATTAGCGGTAAAATTCAAACAAAAAATTAAGCTATTCGCATCTTCCTCCATTTTAAGCATTTGTGCTTTATATCTTTCTGGCATACCATCAATTCTGGCATCGTGAATAGTGGTTATACTATATTCTGCTTTTCCTGACTTAATATTTTTTTGAGCAGTTATAGAGTTTAACGAAATAGCAAATAAAAAAAGTGTTTTTAAAAATATATTCATGTTTTTTATTTTTTTAATTTCCCGCTTATTAAAGCGGGAAAATTTAAGTAAATTATTATACGCCGTACGTTTCTCTCATACAATGTTTCCAGAATTTGTCTGCTAAATATGCTGCTTCTTCACAAGACGTATAACTTCCAAAAAATTCTAAATCTGCAACATATGCATCATAACAAGGCAATCCTTTAATTGCTTCAACTTTTACAGTTGTTTTTTCATTCTTAGCCTCAATTTTTTTTCTTCTTTTTTTTCTTCTGCCGCCATACTTGTTGCAGTAAAAACAAAAAGTGCCATCGCACTAAATACCATTTTTTTCATAAATTTGAATTTTTAAATTAATACTTGCAGTCGTGTTACAAGGCCAATTGTAATAAACACGGCTGCTTTTTAGGTTTTTTTACAGAATCTATACAAACCAAAAAAACGAATTCATAAAATTATTGTAAATAAATATTTATATAAATTTAAAAAACTTGTTGCATTTTACTAACGCAACAAGTTTAAATTTTATACACTTCTGCCCCACTTGTTGTTAAAATGAATTATTTAATATTTTAATTAAACAAATAATATTAAATTTTATACTAACAAATTCGTGAGTTATTCTTCTAATAATTTAGAAAATAATTGATAAAATTTTTCAGATGTTAAGGTTTCTTCCCCTTTAATTTCTAAAACGTTGTCATCAATTGGCACATTTAAACTTAATGTTTTGATTCCTATTACACCTCTTTTATCAGATAATTCAACAATTAAACCTGGCAAACCACCATAACCTTTTGGCCCAAAAGAAAAAGGCAATTCAGGACAATACCATGCAGTAACTAAGCCTTGCATAGATTTAGCAGAATGATTATAAGTAGCTTTATAACACAAATAACTATCAATTGTTTTTGTTTCGTTTGTTAATGTCCAATTAGTAATTAAACTATCAGTTAATATATATTTTTCTTTTTTTATTAAACCCGGCAAATTATTCTTTAAAACTAATTTCTTTTTAATATCAGTTATTATTTTATTTGGAGTATTTAAATATAAAATGGCGGCACCAGTTATGTTTTCATCGTTTTGTGCGTTATCTAAGTAAAATGCGGAAATAAATTCATTAAATAACAATTTGGGGGTAAGTTTTGTAGATGCCTCAATAGCTTTTTTATGAAAATCATAAGGGTCTTCAAGTAGATAAGAATTTTTAATGTCTTCCGCATTAGCTGGTAGAAAAAAATATTCAACCTTATTCCCAATAGATTGTGCAAAAAATAAATGAGTAAAAAAAAATAAAATAATTGTTTTCATTGAATTTTATGGAAATTAATATTTAAAAGAGTTTTGAATTAAAATACTAAAAATTAATTTCAGAATAAAAACAAAAAGTTAAAAAAACTTCATCATTAATCCTATAAAAAATAATATTGAGAAAATAAAAAAATGACGATATTTTTTAAAAAACGACATAATTAGTACAATAAAAAACACAATAAGTAGGATGCTTATATTAAGATTATTTAACACTACGTTTCGGGTGATACATAAAGTCGTTAAAACACTAAATCCCATTACAGTACTTACTAGTATTTTACTGTTCATATTCTTTGAAGATTCAATCATAAAAAATTCTTGTACTTGTTACTATCTATGATGTATTTTTTAAGTTTTTATTTATAAATTATATACAAATCTAAAAAAATAATAAACGAAATCATAAATTATTGTAAATAAATATTTATATAAATTTAAAAAACTTGTTGTGAATTATAACTTTATATATTTAGTTTTTTGTAATATTTATTAGACATACCCTGCAAAAACAAGCAGATTATAAATTTTAGCATAAAAACAACTTATTCTTCTTTTACTTTTTGATTGATTAAATTAGTATAATCTAGTTTAGAAATCACAATAGCTGGTTTGGGTTTTTCTAATTTAATTGTTTCTTTAGAAAGTGAAAGTTCTACTAAACCAAATACCGTATTTTTGTCTTGTAATTCCATGATTAATCCCGGCAATCCAAAATATCCGTTAGGTCCAGTTTGAAATGGTATGGTTGGGCAATACCAAGCTGTAACCGTAATTTCTTCAGGTATTTTAGTTTCATAAATATATGTAGTAGTTGCTTTATAACACGTATATCCGTCTATTACTTTAGTTTCCTTTGTGAGTACCCAAATATAATCTCTTTTTTCTTCTATAATATATGTGTTTTCTTTAACAGAACCTGAAGCACCACTAGAATTATTATAACTTAGTACTTTAGTCTCAAAATTTGCATGAACTGTCTTATTAGACTTCGTAAACAAACCACTTTTTATGGCCTCATCTTTACTACAAGTTGCAAATGAAGATTCATTAGCAGTGAAATTCAAACAAAAAATTAAGCTATTGGCTTCTTCTTCAGATTTTAGCAAATGGGATTTTAACCTATCTGATAAAGCATCAAATTTTGGGTTGTGAGTTATAGTCAAATTATATTGAGCCTTTCCGCTTAGGATTTCGTTTTGAGCTGATAAAGTACAATTACATATTACCAAAAAAAACAAAATAAAATATTTAATCATAGATTTAATTTAATAATTGCAGTAGAGTTACAAATTCAATAATAATAAGCACAGCTACTTTTTTAAGTTTATCTGTACAGAATTAATACAAACCTAATAAAATAAAAAAGGCAATCACAAAATAAATGTAAATAAATATTTATATAATAGAAAAACCTGCTACACTATACCAACGTAATAGATTGGGTTTTCTTCTAAAATTCTGACTTTTTAAACTTTCCAATACTCACTAAAAAAGTTATTTGTTTCCATTAATTGTCTATGATTTCCATAATGGAATATTGTTTTGTTTTTACATGAAATCAAATAGCTCTAAATTTGGAGTTGAAAAATTTTAAAACTGTTTAAAATTGGATGTTTGTTTACTTGCAGAACAATTTATTTATTCCTCTATTTGCATCAAATAATTTAATTAAACACTCATAAAAATTTCAAAAAAACAAATTAAACCATTTAAAATTATCATATTTCTAAAACAATGAATAAATTTTTTCTTTTTTCTTTACTAATTATAATAGGCTGTAAGTCTAATGTTCCTAAAT
>CAZULO010000162.1:0-6895 GCA_964621245.1 uncultured Flavobacterium sp. | reverse complement strand
CGCAATGCGGGTTTTGTGGTTTGGTTAGCTATGGTTTTCCTTCTACCTTCGCGTTCGGGAAAGACATTACGGATTCAAAATCCGCACTGCGCAAGCCCTCGACCGTTAGCACCAACCCTTTCTCGTCCCCAATTTAACATAGGGAAATAATTAGATTTGGCTTAAAAATACGATCGGAAAATTTTAGATTTTCAAGGTCATTTTTTGGATGAGACTTAAAGACGGATTTTTTAAGTCTCATCCAAAAAATGACCTGTCTAAGTTAGACAGACTCGACGATATTTTCAAGCAAAAGCCGATTATAATTGTTTGTAAATTATTAGCTGGTAGACGGTCTGCCGTCAGGTAGCTGCCGTCAGGGTGCGGCTGGCATCCAAGAAAAGCGCGAACTGCAAAATTTTAGCAGCATGTTCTTGGGGAACAAAAGACATCTTAGTTGCAAGAGGTTGGAATAGATAAGCCTGTTAATGAAAATTTTGAAGTTGGTTTTGTTGGTGCCTTTTTTTGCTACTTTTTTGGGCATGCAAAAAAGTAGGGAGGAAAATGAGCGCAAAGGCCAAATGCGTGGGTGAGCTAGGATAGACATCCATGAAAGGGCACGTGCTAACAAAGGGCAATTGCGCAATGCGGGTTTTGTGGTTTGGTTAGCTATGGTTTTCCTTCTACCTTCGCGTTCGGGGAAGACATTACGGATTCAAAATCCGCACTGCGCAAGCCCTCGACCGTTATAGGGCATTGTAAAACGACAGACAGACCGTAAACAGATAGACAAAAAATGAGAATAAAAACCAACGCTTCAGCAAAAACAAAAGAGGTGCACCCTCACCCACAAGCCGACACAAGGTTGCACCACATTTGTTTTTGCCCAACCGCACCCCGACTATGACAGAGTTTTTCTCAGGACAAATATTACAGGCGGTTAAAAACCACATAAACAAATCTGAAAAGAGAGATTTTTGGATGCAGATATGCAAAGACCTTTCTGTTTTCTATTGCAAGAACAATCGGTTAAACAGTGACGACAACGAACAAGAGCATCCAATCTTTTCAGTAATTGACAACCAACTTTCAAGAGGACTTCCGACACTTTCATCCATTAACATTGAAAGACAATTTGAAAAAACTTTCGGCTTGACAGCCGAAGCAATTTCAAATATCGGTTCAATCACTTTTGACTTTTCAGAAGATGCAACAGGTTTTTTGCGGTGCTTAGTTATTGCAGACAGCAGAACAAACGAATTGAACAGCGAAACAACTTTTCAAACTTGGGAACAGCACGGAGGAAGCGAAGTTGAAAAGATTTTCTTTCAGAACTTGTTTTCACAGTTTGGTAACAAAGCGAATCAACATTTACAGTTGCAGAGAAATATCAGTTCAGTCGTTCACAAAAATATTGGTGATGATTTATTCGCTTTTCAAACTTTAGATTTCTTACTTGAATTTCCGAAAGCGGAAACTTTTCCCAATGGATTAGTAATTGAAATTGATGGAAGCCAACACGATGTTGAGCCACAAAGAGCCAAGGATAATTTGCGTAATCATTTTGCAAATGAGAACGGCTACCAAACCGTAAGAATAAAAACAACAGAAGTAAATAACATTCCGCAAGACAAGAAGAATCAAATTGAACAATACTTACTGCATCCCTACTCTCAATTTTTTTCTCAAAACATTTCTACTCCGTTATTCAACACAGAAAACGGTTTGGATTACTTGCAACTATTCCTTTCTCCTTTTGCAATTGCAAGAGTTCAAAAAACATTTATAAAGGCAATCAAGAAAAACTTGATTGACCTTACAAAAGAAAATCTATCAATTGCAATCATTGAAAGGGATTTGCCTTGCGGCAAATCTGCAATTGATGATTTGCTTAGTCAGATTGAAAATTTATCTCTACTTCAAAACGGAGAGAATTTTCGTTTACCGAAAATTGATGTTTCAATTTTTAATACAGCCGAGTTTGCACCCTGCAAACTCAATCAAGGAAACAACACACAACTTTTTTCAAACGATATTGATTTCACACAGTTTGATTTGACTATTGATATTTCAGTTCTTAACTATTCAACTTTCTTAAACAAGCCGACACGGACTTCACCGAACAATACAATTGTTATTCGTTCTACTCATCACACAGAAGAAAAAAGGAGATTCAATTTTTACCCAACGATTGAATACAAGAACGCACCAGCCAACAGAGAAAGTGAAAGCATTGAACAACTAAACTTTTTTCTTCAATCACTTTTCCGAAAAAAATCTTTCAGAGAAGGACAAGTAGAGATTCTTTCAAAGGCATTAGAAAAGAAAAATCCAATTGCTCTTTTGCCAACAGGTGCAGGTAAATCACTTACATATCAATTAGCTTCTTTGCTTCAACCTGGTTTGACTATTGTGGTTGACCCGATAAAAGCATTGATGAAAGACCAAGACGAAAATTTAAAAACCGCTTCTATTGACGGAACAGTTTATATCAATTCATCCCTTTCAACGGTGCAAAGGAGAGAGAATATTAAAAGATATTCAGAAGGAGAATTTTTGTTTGCATTCGTTTCACCTGAAAGATTTGTGATTGAAGATTTCAGAAACGCAATTACCACAATAAGAAACTTTAATCGGAATTTCTCCTATTGCGTAATTGATGAAGCACATTGCGTTTCAGAATGGGGACACGATTTTAGAACAGCATATTTGAAATTGGGAGACAATTCAAGAAAGTTTTGCTTTTCAGGACACGAAGGAGAAAACATTTCAACTCTTGGTTTGACAGGCACTGCTTCATTTGATGTTCTTAGCGATGTTCAAAGAGAAGTTGGCTTGCAAAATGATTCTGATATTATCCGACCAGAGAAATTAAAACGGGATGAATTAAAATTCAAAATCAGAAATGTAAACGCAGCTTTAAATGCTGCAAACAATGCGTGGAATGTCAAGACCACCGTTTACAGTTCGTCAAAAAATGTTTTGCTTAATACATTGCAAAGCGATTTAATGACAGAGTTTAATGCAAATAATTTTGCGGACTTCATAAAGGCAGACGGAGCAAATTCAAATTGCGGTTTAATCTTTTGCCCACATGCAACAGGAACTGACATCAGCGTTCAGTTGATTGCAAATTTTTTAAGAACCAGCTTTCCAACCATTGCCCACTTAATTGGGGAGTATCATGGAAGCGGAGATAATAATGATACGACACAAGATAAATTTAAGAGTAATGAGATTACACTTCTTATTGCGACTAAAGCGTTTGGAATGGGTATTGACAAACCAAATATTCGATTCACAGTTCATGTCACACATCCTATTTCAATTGAAGGATTTTATCAAGAAGCAGGGAGAGCAGGCAGAGATAGGGAGAATGCAGTTTGTTACATTCTTCATTGCAACAATTTAAGATTACCAGTTGGCAATACAGCAGCAAGAGATATTCAAGAAAGTTTTTTGTATAACAGTTTTAAGGGTAGAGATTTTGAAAAGAGCATCACCTTTGAAATGTTAGACCGAATAACTTTCCCTCACACTCCGATAACAAATCAAATTGAACAAGAAATATTTGAGGACACAGGAAAGGAAATTAAAATGAAATTATTTCCTAACCTACCACAAGCACCACACACGATTTATATAAACGGTGAACAATTTGGACAAAAATATGGAAGCGTAAATATCAATACCCTTAACATAAATACAAATGGAAACAACATGGATTCGCAAGCTGAAGCAGTTGATTTACTTCAGGCGATTTCAAATAAAATCAGAGAACAGAGACCTGTAAATGTTGATTTAGTTTCGTGGCTAAAGAGTGAACAACGAACGCAACAGCAACAAGGTTTAGAGGAACTTCTTCAAAACATTCCAGCGAACCAAACTCAATCCCTAACAATCGGGTTAGAGAATGACGGAATCCAAAGAGTAGTGGATTACTTACAACCTCAATACAATGACTTTGATTATGCACTTGTAAAAAAGGCAACAGGTTTTTGCAGAAGTGATAACGATTTTGTTGACAATCTAATTTATAACTACAGAAGAAAAACAAATATTGGAATCACTTTCACTCAAGGTCAAATCACAGAAATAAAATCACTCTACACCAAAATTAGATTAGACAACGATACACTGAAAACAATTTACCGTCTTTCAATTTTAGGAGTGATTGAGGATTACACAATTCAATATCCTTCTTTGGTTACAGTCGTTTGCAAAAAATTATCGGACACAGAAATTCTAAACAATCTTGAAAAGTATGTTGAACGCTACTTAACAAGAATTTCAGCACAGGCAGTGAGAACAGATGCACCAAGTAGAAATCAAACCACTATGCTTCGCAAGTGTGTTGACTACTTGATTGATTTCACTTACGACAAAGTTTTTGATAAGCGAAAAAAAGCACTTGACAACATTGAAGAAGCAGTTGTAGCAGGACTCACCGACAACGAAGGATTTATAAGAACAGTAAATGACTATTTTGATTCGCAATATGTAGAAGAACTTTATAAGGCAACATCAGGCGGAGACGAATTTGATTTTGATATTCTTTTCAACTACATCAAAATAGTTGGAGATGATAAAAATTTGCAACAGCAATTAAGAGGTTCAGCAAACCGATTGCTTGAATCAAATCCCGACAATCCAGTTTTTAGTTGGTTGGTTTATTACAGTTCAATTCTACTGAAAGACCGAGATAACAAAAAGGTGCAAGAGTATTTTGAAAATGGTTTTAAATATTATTACAACGAGGGAAACGGATACAGCTATGAACACATTGACAACGAAATAGAAAAATTGAGTTTAGAAATTCAACGACACGACAATGACAGTTATTCAAATCACATCAAACAAATTGAAACTTTGCAAGCAAAGTTCGCATCAGGTAAAATATCATCCTTTAACCAAAAATTTTTAGAGCAATATGTTTAAAGAACTTAACGACAACTTGAACTCCATAAACGGAGAAGTTACAAAACTCAAAACTGCTGTTGAGCATATTGACACAGCAAAATCAGCAGCACAAGCAGCAGTGAACGCAGCAAACACAACGAACACAGAGTTCAAAGAACATTTGCAGAAAGTAACGAAGGCAGTTGATTCAATTCTGAAACCGCATCAGGACTTAATTACAGCGACAGATAATTTAACCAAGACAATTGAAGCGATTGACTTTCCAAAACAGTTGAAGTTGATTAAGATAATTGCTATTGCGACAGGTGCGGTTGCATTAATTGGGACAATTTTAATATTAATCTTAAAATGACAAAATAGCCAACGCATTTACAAGCACTGTCTTGTCCTGAAATAGGTTTACACATTGTAAACTAAAAAACAGGATAAAAATGAAACAAAAAAAGATTATTCAAAAACGACAAAAAGATTTTGGTGAAGCCGAAAAACATGCAATTATTCAGGAGTTAATTGAAACTCAATGTACAAAAGTTCAAATTTGGGAAAAGTACACCGGACAAGAAGAAGAACATGGTCAATTGTTACGCTGGATGAAACAATTGGGCTACAATACCGGAATTAAAACCAGAAGGCCGAATATTGTTACTCAATTACACGCCATGCCTAAAAAGCAAAAACCACCCAAAATGATAATTGAGCCGAAGGCTATTAAGTCTGAAGCCGATTTTGAAACGCTGCATTTGAAGAAGCGGATCAAAGACCTGGAAGCCCAGCTGCAGGATGCTGAAATGAAGGCCATTGCCTTTTCTACCATGGTAGACATCGCCGAAAAGGAGTTTAAAATTCCCATCAGAAAAAAGTTCAATACCAAGCCATAGACACCATGAAAAGCAATTTTTCACGCATAGGCCTTGCCAAGCTCTGCGGATGGTTTGGTATCACAAGGCAAGCTTATTATCAAAACTCTTGGGCTGGAATTGGAGCCAGCATTGAAGAAGATTTGATATTAAAGGAAATAAAAAGAATTAGAACCTTGCATCCGGCCATGGGAACAAGAAAAGTGTATATCGGGCTCCAGCAATTTTTAATGGATCATCAAATCAAACTGGGAAGAGATGGCTTATTTGACCTGCTTGCAGCTCACAGAATGCTGGTAAAGCGAAGAAAACGGCACGTTCAAACCACCTGGAGCAGCCACTGGTTACGAAAGTACCCAAATCTCATCCGTGGCTTTGAACCTACAGCCCCAAACCAGCTCTGGGTTAGTGATATCACCTATTGGAAAATCAAAGGTAAAAATACCTACATCACTTTTATAACCGATGCCTATTCACATAAAATCGTTGGCTATCATCTAGCTGAAACCATGGAAACAATCGAATCTGTGAAGGCTCTTAATATGGCTTTACAGACACTTAGAACACCTGCAAGCCAACTTATTCACCATTCTGACCGCGGAGTGCAATATTGCAGCACTATGTACGTAAATCGATTACAAGACTATCAAATCCGGATTTCCATGACTGAAAATGGAGATCCCTTAGAAAACGCAGTTGCAGAAAGGGTAAATGGCATTATCAAAGAAGAATACCTTAACTTTTATATTATTACATCAACCAAGCAAGCTACAGAAATGCTTAAAAAGACAGTATTGTTATACAATCAGGAAAGACCTCATTTAAGCATTGATAATCTCACTCCAAGCTTTCTACATGACTCCAAACAACCACTTTTCCCAAGAAAACGATGGAAAAACTACTATAAGAAAAAACCTATAATTGTAAACCAGTTTCAGGACAATGAATTAACTGTAAACTAATGGTAGGATTTAACTATAAAAACTGTAAACTTTTTTCAGGACGAGACAAAGAGCTTGCAAGCCAACGCACAACGACAGACAGCAATGGACAGACAAGCACGACCAAAAAAAACAACGCCCTATAACAGCTAAGGCTTCGTTGCGTCCGCAGGACACGCGATGAAGCCAGGGTTGCAC
>CAZULO010000161.1:0-6986 GCA_964621245.1 uncultured Flavobacterium sp. | reverse complement strand
GCCACATCTCGTAAAGGGAACAAAACGAATTTTCTGTTGTGTAACTGAATATGTGGAATTTTTAAGCTTTCGGAATCGATAATTTCATCGTTAAACGAAATAATATCAATATCAATTATTCTCGATTCGTACTGACCAGATTGTGTTCTAATTCGACCTAATTCTTTTTCTAATTTTAAAATCTGACTTAATATTTTTGTGGCCGATTTGTGGGTATGAATTGTAACTACACAATTATAAAAAGCTTCACCTTCAAATCCCCATGCTGGTGTTTCATATACTTTTGAAACAGCAATTATGGTAGCAATGTGAGTGTGTAAAGCAGTAATACAAGTTTGCAAATTTTCCAATTTGTCGCCCATATTTGTGCCTAAAGAAAGTGTAATTGTATGTTGTGATTTCATGTAGAAAAATAAATTTTGCCATAATATTTACAATACTAAGTGTTTTTAAATTCCGTTTAATTCGAAAATTCGCGGCAAATTAAATCTTGTAAATGAATATTTTATGACACCACAAATTAACAAACAATTTTACGTTTTTACTTTACAATAATTAATTATTTATGAACATGATTTTAACTCCTTACGAATATAAAATGCAATGAATCGTCTAAAATTAAACCTAATTCATTCGATTGAATTTGTATTTTTCCTGTAAAATGAATCAAATAGCACTGTTTTTTTGTGTAATAGGTGTAACAAAATCCCTTAAAAAGCTACTTATCAGCAAATAAATTAAAGTATATGAATTTTTTTAAAAGTGTATTTGCTACTGTTGTAGGAATATTTTTATTTATGTTGTTAAGTTTTTTCCTGTTGATTGGATTTGCCGCAATTTTGGGTAGTGGAGAAGACAAAGTAAAAGTAAAAGACAATTCTGTTATAGAATTAGATTTAGCTAAAATTAATTTTGATTACGCCGGAAAATATGAATCTGATAGTCCTTTTAGCGCCTTAATGGGGCAAGATAAAGTAGGTTTTATAGAGGTTTTAAAAGCTATTGACGCAGCAAAAACAGATGATAAAATTAAAGGAATTACGATTGTTAATAATCAATCTGGTTTAGGATTAGCACAAAGTAAAGAGTTAAGAGATAAATTAGAAGATTTTAAAAAATCGAAAAAGTTTGTGATGGCTTACGCGAATGTGTTTTCTCAAAAAGAATATTATATTACTTCTGTTGCCGATGCTGTATATTTAAATCCGGCAGGTGAAGTCGATTTTAAAGGATTAGGTTCTGAATTATTATTCTTTAAGAATTTCCAAGATCAAACGGGTTTAAAAATGGAAATTATCCGTCATGGTAAGTTTAAAAGTGCCGTGGAACCCTTTTTAGCTCAAGAAATTAGCCCAGAAAACAGAGAGCAAGTTACAGCTCTTTTGAATTCTGTATGGCAAACCATTGTATCGGATATTGCTAAAAGTAGAAAGGTTTCTGTAGCCCAATTAAATTTAGTTGCAAACGATTTATTAGCTAGAACGCCGGATATGGCTTTAAAGCAAAAACTAGTAGATAAAGTTGCTTATGAAGATGAATTTAATGATGCCATTAAAGCCAAATTGAAAGTAGCTAAAGATGAAGAAATCGCTGCTGTTTCCATTTCAGATTATGTAACTACTACTGCGTTGCAAACAGAAGATTTTACGAAAGATGATATTGTAGCAGTAATTTATGCACAAGGTGAAATTAATGGTGGAGAAGGAGATGTAGATTATATTGGTGAAGGTTCTATAAACCGTTCCTTAAAAGAAGCTAGAGAAGATGAAGATGTAAAAGCTGTCGTTCTTCGTGTGGATAGTCCGGGTGGAAGTGCTTTAGTTTCCGAATTAATTTGGAGAGAAATTGAATTGACTAAAAAAGTAAAACCAGTAGTAGTTTCCATGGGGAATTTAGCAGCATCAGGCGGCTATTATATTGCTTGTAATGCCAATACCATTTTTGCGGAACCTACAACCATTACAGGATCAATTGGAGTATTCGGAATGTTGCCAAATGCACACGGTTTTGCTACAAAATATGGAGTAAATGCAGAACAAGTTCAAACACATAAAAATGCTATAGGTTATAGTGTTTTCGAACCGATTTCTGATGAGTACAAAACATTCGCATTAGAAGGTGTAGATCAGATTTATAAAACATTTGTGAATAGAGTAGCAACAGGAAGAAAAATGACTTTCGACCAAGTGGATGCTATTGCTCAAGGTAGAGTTTGGACAGGAGCAGACGCAATAAAAAATGGTTTAGTAGATAAATTAGGGAATTTAGATGCAGCTGTAGCACATGCCGCAAGTTTAGGGAAAACCAAAAGTTACAGAACTGAAAATTATCCAGAATACAAGAAAAATTTCAACGAATTTTTAGAAGCATTTGCTGGCGCTAGTCTTTATAAATCTAAAGAAACCTTAATGAAAGAAGAAATAGGTGAGGAAAATTATACGTTGCTCAAAAAATTAAAAGTCATGCAAAATAGAAAAGGGGTTCAAATGATCATGCCTTTCGAATTAAATTTGTAATTATAAAATGATATAAAAACATCAATCTTATAGGTTGGTGTTTTTTTTTAACAATAATTTGATTGAAAATTACTGTTGGATGCTAACTTTGTAGTATATTTAAATATCTAAATAATATCTTATGTTGAAAAAAGTCTTAAAATGGTCTGGAATTACAATATTGGTACTTGTAATTGTTTTGGCGGCTGTCCCTTTTTTGTTTAAAGAAAAAATCAAATCAAAGGTTTTAGCTACTATAAATGAAAGCGTAAATGCTAAAGTTGCACTAGCAGATGTGAGTTTAAATTTATTTAAAAGCTTTCCAAATGCGAATGTGGCTTTAGACAAGATAAGTGTGATAAATAATGCACCATTTGCGGGGGATACTTTAGTGTATTCTGATAAAATCAATTTAAAGATGAGTATGATGGAATTGTTTAATGGGGAAGACGAACCTATGAAAATTGAATCTATCAGCACTGAAAACACCAAAGTAAACATTTTGTTCAATAAAGACGGTGTAGGAAATTATGATATTGCTTTAAAGAAAGACGAAAAAGAAACCACAAAAGAAAGCAAACCTTTCGCGTTAAGCATTCAAAATTATGAAGTAGAAAACTTAAAGTTTACTTTTAAAGATGAAGCTTCTAAAATGAAAATGGTTTTAGATAGCATCAACCACGAAGGAACTGGAAATTTTGAACAAGATGTGTTAGATTTAGATACCAAAACTACCGCAAATTTAACTTTTGACATGGATAAAAGTAATTTTATGCGTAATGTAAAAATATCCTTAGATGCTGTTTTAGGAATCGATTTAAAAAATAGTAAATACACCTTCAAAGAAAATAAAGCGTTAATCAATCAGTTGGCTTTAAATTTTAATGGATTTATACAAATGGCAGAAAAAGGTCAGGTGTACGATTTAACTTTTAACACACCATCATCAGACTTTAAAAACTTTCTAGGATTAATTCCTGCCGCTTATGCTGGTAGTTTAGATGGAGTAGAAACCACTGGAAAATTTGAAGTAAAAGGAAAAGTAAAAGGTGATTTAACGGACACCACAGTTCCGACTTTTAATATTGAAATGTTGTCTAATAATGCCTCTTTTAAATATAAAGATTTACCTAAAGCAGTAAAAAATATTTCAATTGATACGCATATTGTTAATGAAACTGGTTTGGTGAACGATACCTTTGTCGATTTAGATAAACTATCTTTTGCTATTGATCAAGATGTTTTTAATGCTAGCGCTCATGTGAAAAATTTAGCTGAAAATCCAAATGTTGATGCAGCTTTAAAAGGGGTGATTAATTTGGCTAATGTTTCCAAAGCCTATCCAGTTAAACTAGAAAAACCATTGAATGGAATTTTAAGAATGGATGTGAAAACTACTTTTGATATGAAATCTGTAGAAACTAGTCAATATCAAAACATAAAAAATTCGGGTACTATCAACTTAACAGGTTTCAATTATGCTGGGCCAGAAATGGCGAAACCAGTAAGTGTTTCTGTGGCAGATTTATCCTTTAATCCAACTAAAATTAATTTAAATAAGTTAGCTGCTAAAACAGGTAAATCAGATATTAATGTTTCGGGAAGTTTAGATAATTTTTACGGATTTTTGTTTAAAAACCAAATCTTAAAAGGAAATTTCAACTTAAATTCGTCTCTATTTGCGGTGGCTGATTTTATGGCACCTACAACAACTACTACAGAAGAAGGTAAGAAAACAACTGAGCAAGTGAAAATTCCAAGTTTCTTAGATTGTACTTTATCTGCGAAAGCAACTACTGTTATTTATGATAATTTAAATTTGAAAAATGTAGCTGGAACGTTAATTATTCGCGACCAAGCGGTTAATTTGAAAGGTTTAACTATGGACGTGTTTGGTGGGAAAATTGGGTTAAATGGCTTGGTTTCAACCAAAGGGAAAATTCCAACTTTTGATATGGATTTAGGTTTGTCAACTGTAGATATTAGCCAAACTTTTTCTATGTTGAATACACTTAAAGCCATCACGCCAATTGCTGATGTTATAAGTGGAAAAATGAATTCTACTATAAAATTGAATGGTAATTTAACACAAGACATGATGCCAGATATTAAAAGTATTTCTGGTGATTTATTTGGTGCGATTTTACAAGGATCTTTAAATAAAAATAAATCGACCTTGTTGTCAGAACTTTCTAGTAAAGCTACTTTTTTAGATCTAAAAGATATTAATTTAAAAGATGTGAAAGCCGCTTTATCATTCAAAAATGGAAAAGTTATGGTGAAACCATTTACAATCAAGCACAAAGATATAGCAGTTCAGATTGCAGGTTCACATGGTTTTGATCAAAACATGGATTATAACTTAAAGTTTGATGTTCCAGCCAAATATTTAGGGAAAGATGTCAATAATTTAATTGCGAAATTAACGCCAGCAGATGCTAAAAAGTTAGAAAATATTCCAGTAAATGCTATAATGAATGGTAGTTTTAAAGCTCCAAAAATCACAACTGATTTACAAAGTGCTACTAAAAATGTAGCCAATCAATTGGTTAAAATGCAAAAAGATAAATTAGTACAACAAGGAACAGGTGCTTTGTCTAATTTGTTAGGTGGGAAAAAAGCAACGGATTCTACCAAAACGAATGCAACACCTAAAGAAAAAGTTGGTGGTGCAATTAAAGATGGTTTGAAAGGCTTATTTGGTAAGAAGAAAAAAGAGTAACAATCTAGCTTTGTCATTCTGAACTTGTTTCAGAATCTAAACTATAAAAAAAGAGAAGCTGAAACGAGTTCAGCTTGACAACAAGACAACAAAAAATGCCAAGTTTTCACTTGGCATTTTTTGTGCTTTAAACCTGACAGGTTTCAAAAACCTGTTAGGTTTGTTTGATTATCCTAAAAACGGATAGCCATAATGTTCAGGTGTAACGAAAGTTTCTTTAATGGTTCTTGGAGAAACCCAACGTAATAAGTTTTGTGCAGAACCTGCTTTGTCATTGGTTCCTGAAGCTCTTGCTCCACCAAATGGTTGCATGCCTACAACAGCACCAGTTGGTTTGTCGTTGATATAGAAGTTTCCAGCAGCGTTTTGTAAAGCTACAGTTGCTTCTTCAATAGCATAACGATCTGTACTTAAAACGGCTCCAGTTAATGCGTATTCAGAAGTTTGATCTACTAAAGTTAAGGTTTCAGCCCATTTCGCATCTTCATATACATAAATGGTAATTACGGGTCCGAAAAGTTCGGTTTCCATGGTAGCATATTTAGGATTTGTCGTTACGATAACTGTAGGCTCAATAAAGTAACCTTTTGATTTATCGTAATTTCCACCAATAATAACTTCTGCGTCAGCATCTTTTTTAGCTTGGTCGATAAAACTAGCTAATTTGTCAAATGAACCTTCGTGAATAACTGCCGTAATGAAATTTGAAAAATCTTCTGGCGAGCCCATTTTCATAGTAGCAACATCGGCAATTAATTGCTCTTTAACTGCTGGCCATAAACTTTGTGGAATATAAGCTCTTGAAGCAGCCGAACATTTCTGACCTTGGAATTCAAAAGCACCACGTGTAATAGCCGTAGTTACTTGTTTTACGTTAGCTGATGGATGTGCAATAACAAAATCTTTACCACCAGTTTCACCAACAATTCTTGGGTATGTTTTATAATTGTGAATATTTTCTCCGATTTTTTTCCAAATTTCTTTGAAGATAAAAGTCGAACCTGTATAATGAATTCCCGCAAAATCTGGTGAAGCTAAAACGGTATCTGTAATCATAACCGGATCACCAAAAACAACGTTAATTACACCATCTGGAACACCAGCTTCTTTGAAAACATCAATAATAATTTTTGCAGAAAAAACTTGACTATCACTTGGTTTCCAAACTACAACGTTACCCATTAATGCCGCACTCGCAGGTAAATTAGCTGCAATTGCTGTAAAGTTGAAAGGCGTAACAGCATAAACAAAACCTTCTAAAGGTCTGTATTCAACTCTGTTCCACATGTCTGAGTTGGATGCAGGTTGATCGGCGTAAATTTGTGTCATAAACTCTACGTTGAAACGTAAAAAGTCGATTAATTCACAAGAGGCATCAATTTCTGCTTGGTGGATGGTTTTAGATTGCGCAATCATTGTTGCGGCATTTATTTTTGCTCGGTAAGGTCCAGCGATTAATTCTGCAGCTTTTAAAAAGATTGCTGCACGTTGTTCCCAAGCCATGTTTGCCCATTTTGTTCTGCTTTCCAAGGCATTGGCAATGGCTTTTTCTACATGAGATTTTTCAGCTAAATGATAGGTTCCAACCACATGTTGGTGATCATGAGGCGCCGACATATTTCTAGTGTTTCCAGTAAAAATTTCTTCTGAACCGATGTATAATGGTACGTCAATTTTCGAATTCCACATCGCTTTGTAAGCTTCTAAAACGCTGGTTTTTTCTGGAGAATTGGGTGCGTAACCTTTTACTGGCTCGTTTACCGCTTTTG
>CAZULO010000160.1:0-6998 GCA_964621245.1 uncultured Flavobacterium sp. | reverse complement strand
ACACCATCAATGGCCATTATTTTTTCTATATTTTCGTAAATCACTGGGCCAGAAAAACCTTCTTCACCCACCAAATTTACCATAATTCCAGCCACTTTACTATCGGTATTTCCCAACGGTAAGTTTAAAACTGAGCGCAAATGATTTTCAAATTGTGAAGTATAACTGGCTTCAATTGTGTGATGTCCTGAATTATGTGGTCTTGGTGCGACTTCATTCACTAAAATATCGTCTGATTCGGTTTGAAACATTTCAACAGCTAATAATCCGACATGATTGAAAGCTTGTGAAACTTGTAAAGCAGTTTCAATAGCTAATTGTGCTACTTTTTCATCAATTCTGGCTGGGCAAATTACATATTCTACTTGATTGGCTTCTGGGTGAAATTCCATTTCTACTACAGGATAAGTTTTCACCTCACCATTTGAATTTCTTACTACAATAACCGCTAATTCGTTTTTAAAAGGAACCATTTCTTCTGCAAGACATTCTACTTCTGGCAGATTCAATAAATCTAGAGTAGAACGGCAAATTTTCACACCATTTCCATCGTAACCAAATTGCGCACATTTCCAAACGAAAGGAAATTCTAATTCGTTTTTTTCTAACGCTTTTTTCAAATCATTTAAATCTACAAATCTTTGATGTTTTGAAGTTGGAATGTTATTTTCGATATAAAAATCTTTTTGTTTACCTTTATTTTGAATTAAACGCAACGTTTTTGGTGAAGGAAAAACAAGATGACCTTCTGCTTCTAATTTATCTAAAGCGTCTAAATTTACATTTTCAATTTCTATTGTTAGGGTATGACACATTTTACCAAATTGGTAAACGGTTTCATAGTCCATCAAACTTCCTGTGAAAAATTGAGTAGCGCCAAATTGAGCTGGTGCTTCGTTACTTGGGTCTAAAACCAATGTATTAATATCGAATTTTCGGGTTTCAGTCAAAAGCATTTTGCCTAGTTGGCCGCCACCTAAAATTCCTAATTTAAAATCGGATGAAAAATAATTCATATGTAGTTGTTGTTGTGTTTGTGCAAAGATAATAATTTGAATTTGGTTAAACAATGTGCTAAATTGTATTTGATTACCGGAATGAAAAAATCCATACCAACTAAGATTGTAAAGCGTATAAAATTTTAAATTTCAATGATTTTTTAAAAAAAGCATTATTTATATTTTTATATGTTTAATAGTTTGTAAATTTGCCCTTTATTATAATTTTCACAACACAATGATTCATATAGTTTTATTCGGTAAACCGGGTGCTGGTAAAGGAACTCAAGCAGAATTTTTAAAAGAAAAGTATACATTAACCCATTTGTCTACGGGTGATATTTTTAGATTTAATATCAAAAATGAAACAGAATTAGGGCTTTTGGCGAAAACATTTATGGATAAGGGAGATTTAGTTCCAGATGCCGTAACTATTCAAATGTTACAAAGCGAAGTAGATAAAAATCCAGAATCAAAAGGATTTTTGTTTGACGGTTTCCCAAGAACTATTGCGCAAGCGGAAGCTTTAGATGCTTTTTTGAAAACTAAGAATGAAGAAATTACCGCTACAATTGCCTTAGAAGCCGACGATGAAATTTTAGTGCAGCGTTTGTTAGAAAGAGGTAAAACTTCTGGTAGGCCAGATGACCAAGATGAAGAAAAAATAAGAAATAGATACCAAGAATATAACGAGAAAACAGCTCCTTTGATGGATTATTACAAAGCACAAGGTAAGTTTTCAGCTGTAGATGGAATTGGTACAATTGAAGAAATTACAAAGCGATTAAGTACAATAATCGATAAATTTTAAGTATATTGCATTTAATTCAACTACATAAAAATTGGAAATAGTCATAATATTCTTGTTGATACTACTCAATGGAATTTTCTCCATGTCAGAGATCGCACTCATATCAGCAAGAAAAAACAGGTTAGAAACCGCTGCCAAAAAAGGCAATACGAGTGCAAAAACAGCTTTAGATTTAGCCAATTCACCCAACAAATTTTTGTCAACGGTGCAAATTGGTATCACTTTAATTGGTATTTTAACAGGTATCTATTCTGGTGATAAAATTACAACTGATGTAGAAACTTTTTTTGCTACGTATAGTTTAACTTTTCCTTACGCGCATTCCTTAGCGGTTGGAGTAGTTGTAGTTGTTTTGACTTTCTTTTCTCTTGTTTTAGGAGAATTATTACCGAAACGTATTGGATTAAATCATCCAGAAGCTATTGCAAAAGCTGTTGCCGTTCCGATGAAAATGGTTTCTATTGTTACTGCACCTTTTATTTGGTTGTTGACTGTTTCTACGGATGGAATTTTAAAAATACTTAATATTAAGCCAACGGCCGACGGTAAAGTAACTGAAGAAGAAATTAAAGCAATTATTAAAGAAGGTACTGAAGTTGGAGAGGTTCAAGAAATTGAACAAGATATTGTGGAGCGTGTGTTTCATATTGGCGATCGAAAAGTAAATTCTTTAATGACACACCGTAGTGAAATTGTATATTTGTTATTAACAGATTCTGTTTCTGAAATTAAAGAAAAAGTATTAGTCGATTTACATTCCTATTATCCAGTTTGTAACGAAAATTTAGATAATATTTTAGGCGTAGTTTCTTTAAAAGATTTGTTTTCAAATTTTGAGAAAAATAATTTTAATTTAGCCGATTTCTGTAAACAACCTGATTATTTAATTGAGCAAACATCAGCCTATAAAGCTTTAGAAAATTTCAAAAAAACTAAGGTACATAATTCTTTTATTGTAGATGAACATGCTGTTTTTCAAGGAATTATTACGCTGAATGATATTTTGGAGGCCTTAGTTGGTGAAGCGTCTGATTTTGACGAAGATGAATATCAAATAGTAGTAAATGACAACAATACATGGACAGTAGACGGACAGTATTCTTTACATGATTTTTTAACTTTTTTCGATATGGATGAGTTAACTAATGATTATGAAGTTACTACGGTAAGCGGTTTTGTTGCTACAGAATTAGGTAAAATCCCTAAAGAAGGAGAAAAGCTAATTTGGAACAAACTCGAATTTGAAGTGCTTAAAATGGAAGGAACAATTATAGATAAAGTGTTAGTAAAACCATTTAAAGAATAAGTTACCATACATCATAAATAAAACAGCCTGAATCAGATTCTTTTTTAGGCTGTTTTTTGTATTTAAATAAATAGGCTAAAAATTGTATCTTTGCCAAATAAATGTAATTATAGAATAAAAATAGTTTCACAAACAGTTTTGTAAAATATAAAACGAAAAGTTAAACTGAAAACTTAAAAAAATGACTGAAGGAAATTTCGTAGACTACGTAAAAATATATGTGGCATCAGGTAAAGGAGGAAAAGGTTCTTCTCACTTACACCGTGAAAAATTTATTGAAAAAGGTGGTCCTGATGGAGGTGATGGTGGTCGTGGTGGTCATGTTATTATTAGAGGTAGTAAAAATTTATGGACACTTTTCCACTTAAAATTTTTGCGACATGTAAAATCTGGTCACGGTGGAGATGGTGGTAGTAGTCGAAGCACAGGGCATGATGGAGAAGATAAATATATCGAAGTGCCTTTAGGAACTGTAGTAAAAGATAAAGAAACAGGTGAAGTTTTATTCGAAATTACAGAAGATGGCGAAACTAAAATATTAGCCCGTGGTGGAAAAGGTGGTTTAGGAAACTGGAATTTCAGAAGTTCCACCAACCAAACCCCTCGTTACGCGCAACCTGGAATTCCAGGTGAAGAAGTAGATGTAATTTTAGAATTAAAAGTTTTAGCCGATGTTGGTTTAGTTGGTTTTCCTAATGCTGGAAAATCTACTTTATTATCTGTGCTAACTTCGGCAAAACCAAAAATTGCAGACTACGCTTTTACCACATTAAAACCTAATTTAGGAATTGTAGCGTATCGTGATTTTCAATCATTCGTAATTGCAGATATTCCCGGAATTATTGAAGGTGCTGCTGAAGGAAAAGGATTAGGGCATTATTTTTTACGTCATATAGAAAGAAATTCAACTTTATTATTTTTAGTTCCTGCGGATGCTGACGATATTAAAAAAGAATATGAAATTCTTTTAGATGAATTACGCCGTTATAATCCAGAAATGTTAGACAAAGACAGATTGGTAGTTATTTCAAAATGTGATATGTTGGATGACGAATTACAAGCAGAATTAAAAGTGCAATTGGATAAGGAATTTAAAGGAACTGAATTTATGTTTATCTCTTCTGTGGCTCAACAAGGTTTAACAGAATTGAAAGATAAATTATGGAAAATGTTGAATGTATAAGTATTTAACTTACTTTTCTAAATCTTAGTTTTATAAAAAGCGTTCCAACAAGAACGCTTTTTTTATGTGCAAAAGTTAAAATTTTCTTAACTTATTTTTATTGATTCATGAATTTTTAGATTTTTTTTTAAAAATAAAGTATATTCGCAGTACAATTAATAAACTATTTTACGAAATCTGTAAATACAGGTTTTACCATTTAAATTAACAAATTATGAAAAAAATTATTGTATCCTTAGTGGCTGCGTTTATGCTAATTCCATTTAGTGTAAAAGCGGACGAAGGAATGTGGTTTTTAATGTTTATCGAAAGATTAAACCACCGCGATATGCAAAAAATGGGGTTACAATTAACGCCTCAAGAAATTTACAGTATTAACAACCACAGTTTAAAAGATGCTATCGTGCAATTTAACGGAGGTTGTACAGCAGAGTTAATTTCTAAAGATGGTTTAGTATTAACCAATCACCACTGTGGATATGATGCGATTGCTGAATTGTCTTCTGCGGAAAAAAATTATCTAAAAGAAGGATATTGGGCGGCTAACAGAAAAGAAGAATTAAAACCTTCTAGTTTATTTGTTCGTTTCTTCGTTCGTATGGACGATTGTTCTAAAAGAATTTTATCTGTTGTAACCCCAAGTATGAGTGAAGCAGATAGAGAAAAAGCAATCAATGCTGAAATCGCAAAAATTGAAAAAGAAAATAACGAAGGCGGAAAATTTACCGTTTCTGTTCGTCCATTTTTTCAAGGAAATGAATACTATTATTTCGTATATCAAGATTATAAAGATGTACGTTTAGTGGGAACTCCTCCAGAAAGTTTAGGGAAATTCGGTGGTGATACAGACAACTGGGAATGGCCTCGTCATACAGCAGATTTCTCAATGTTCAGAATTTATGCTGATGCGAATGGTAATCCAGCAGAATATTCAGCTAATAATGTACCGTTGCAACCAAAACACCACTTACCAGTTAATTTAGGTGGCGTAAAAGAAAATGACTTCGCTATGATATTAGGTTATCCAGGTCGTACGAACCGTTGGATGCCAGCAGGTGGAATTGAGCAAAACGTGAAATTTGCTTACCCAGCTTGGGTTGAAGGTTCTAAAACCGGAATGGACAACATGAAAAAATACATGGTGCAGTCGGATGCTTTAAACTTAATTTATGCTTCAAAATTTGCAGGTGTTGCCAATTACTGGAAAAACCGTCAAGGAATGATTGATGCGTTAACGAAATTCGGTACAGCTAAGTCTAAAGCGGCTCAAGAAGCTAAATTTAATACTTGGGCAAACAAACCAGCTAACAAAGCAAAATATGGTAATGTTGTAGCTACAATCAATAAATTTTATGGCATGACGAATGAGAAATCGCGTCACGATAACTATTTACAACAATTATTCAGAACATCTGCTTTCGGAACGATTAGTCGTTCATTAGGTAGACAATTAGAATTGTATGCCAAAGCGGATGTTGCCAAACGTGCAGAAATGGCTCCAGCTATTTTAGAACAAGCTGATGAAATGTTTAAAGAATTACACATTCCAGCTGAAAAAGATATCTTAGCCGCTCAATTAAGTTTATATGCTAAAAAAGCAGGGTATACGTTAGCGCCAACTGTTGAAAAGTTAGCAGCAGCCAATAATGGTGATTTTACTAAATATGTAAATGCCGCTTTCGATTTAAGTATTTTTACTTCAGTAGCTAAAATTAAAGCGTTTTTAGAATTGCCAAGCGAAGCCTTGTTAACTAACGATCCATTATATGTTTTATCTACTGATTTAACAGCTCATATTGGAAAAAGAAGTGACGAGTTAATGAAAGCACAAAACGATTTCGGAGCTTCTTTCCGTTTATTAGTAGAAGGTTTAAGAGAATCTAAAATTGGTACTACTTTATATCCAGATGCGAACTCTACTTTACGTTTGACTTACGGAAAAGTTCGCTCTTTACCAGCTGATAAAAGAAATGACGCTACTGTAAATAATTATACTACTTTAGCCGGACAAGTTAAAAAATACAAAAAAGGAGATTTAGAATTCGATTTACCTGCAAAAGTATTAGACATGAGCGCTAAAAAAGAATACGGTCGTTATGCAGATAAAGATGGTTCTTTACACGTTTGTTTCTTAACAGATAACGATATTACAGGTGGAAATTCTGGTTCTCCAGTATTAAACGGAAAAGGAGAATTAATCGGTTTAGCGTTTGATGGAAACATTGAAGCTATGGCTGGAGACGTAATTTTCGATAAAAACTTACAAAGAACTATAAACGTAGATATTCGTTATGTACTTTGGGTAATTGAAAATTTCTCTAATGCCAAACACATTGTAGATGAAATGACTTTAGTGAAGTAATTCATTCAAGTTTATACATAAAAAAAGAGTCTCGAGCAATCGGGACTTTTTTGTTTTCTATAGTTTTAATTGTCATCCTGAGCTTGTTGAAGGGTTGGGCGTTCCCTTTTAGGTCGTGCTGTACACTATATCTTTTTGTTTTTTGCTTTCTTTGGTTAAAGCAAAAAACAAAAAGGATGCCGTTCCCATCACTAACGCAAGTCCGGTTTTCAAAAGAAGTACAAGCTAACCACAAACTTGTCTTGCTGAAAGCATCTCTTATTGCTTGTGGTTAAGACATGAGTGAATTGGATTGTAGACTAACTGTGCGAGAGCCCCTTTCAGGGTGACAAACTGTG
>CAZULO010000159.1:0-7089 GCA_964621245.1 uncultured Flavobacterium sp. | reverse complement strand
ATTTGAATTTTGTTTAAACCATTAGAACGTTCTTCCACCACTAAATAGTTTTTGAAAATTTCGATGCCTTCTAATAAAACGTCTTTTCTGTGTGGAATTAAATCGGTCCAATTTTCTTTTGACGTTGCGTTTTCAGCCGTTGTCATTAACTTGAAATTTGTCGCTTTGTCTGCATTCGTTAAGATGTAGAATTTATCTTTATAGAAAGAAATAGAATATTCTAAACCTCTTGTTCTTGGTTGAAACACTCTGAATTGACCATCTGGATTATCCGCTTCTAAGATTTGATATTCAGTTGTAAGCGTGCTTCCAGAACCAATAATGATATATTTTTTAGATTTTTCTTTGTACACAAAAGTGTTATACGTATCATCTTTTTCATGGAAAACTAAAACGTCTTCTGAAGCATTGGTGCCTATTTTATGTTTGAAAACTTTGTCAGAACGCAAGGTTTGTGCGTCTTTTCCTGTATAGAAAAGGGTTTTATTATCTGTAGACCAGCTAGAGCCACCCGTAGTGTTTTCAATTTTGTCAGCAAGAATTTCGCCTGTTTCTAAATTTTTAATTTGAATGGTATATTGTCTTCTTGAAACTAAATCTAATCCGAAAGCTACTAATTTATTATCGCCACTGATACTCATGCCACTTAAATTGAAGTAGGCTTGTCCTTTTGCCATTTCATTACAATCGAATAAAATTTCTTCTTTAGCGTCTAAACTTCCTTTTTTTCTGGCGTAAATTGGATAATCTTTACCGGTTTCAAAACGAGTAATATACCAATATTCGTTATAATAATACGGTACTGAACTGTCGTCTTCTTTGATTCTAGCTTTCATTTCTTGAAATAAATCTTCTTGAAATGGTTTGGTATGTGCGGTAGATTGGTTGTAGTATTCGTTTTCTTTGTTTAGATAATCGATTACTTCAGGATTTTCTCTTTCATTTAACCAATAGTAATTATCGGTTCTAACATCTCCGTGTTTTTCTAATTTTTTAGGGATTATTTTGGCAACTGGTGGTTGAACTGTATTCATTTTCTTCTTATTGTTTTGTGAATGTAATGGTATGCTAAACATGATTAGTAATGAAGCAATTATGATTTTTTTCATAGTTTTAGTTTTTAGTTTCGAAAAATTATTTTAATTTAATTTCGAACATTTTATCCCAATCTTTTCCTGTGATAAATACTGTTTTTGTTGTTGGATTGTAAGCGATTCCGTTTAATACTTCACCCTCTAATAAGGTTTTGCTATTTTTGGTTTTTAAAGCTGAAAAATCAATAGCAGCTTCCACGGCGCCATTTTCTGGATTGATTATGATTACAATATCTTTTTGGTAAATGTTGGCCCAAATTTTACCGTCTATCCATTCTAATTCGTTAATTTCTGGTACAGCATTGGTGTCGGTATACACTTTTATGGAGCGTTCCATTTTTTGAGTGTCTGGGTTTAAGAAATATATGGTATTGGTACCATCACTCATAATTAACTGCTTCTCGTTATGTGTTAAGCCCCAGCCTTCAATATCGGCAAAATAATTAAACGTTTTTTCTTGTGCGAATGTATCCACATTATAAATGAAACCTATTTTATTTTGCCAAGTTAGTTGGTAAATTTTGTTATTAAATACAGTTATGCCTTCTCCAAAATAATCAGGCGATAGCGGAATAGATTTGTTTACAGTACCTGTTTTGTAATCGGTTTTTCTAAGTGTTGATTCGCCGTTTTGACCAGTTCCTTCTAATAAAATTCCTTTATAGAATTCTAAACCTTGTGTATAGGCAGTAGGATCGTGTTTATAAGTATTTAAAATCGTATAATCTTTAGTTTCGTATAATTTAGGTGTTACACTTGAAACGAGTTCAAAAGAAGTTACACATTCTTCTTTTTCTCCTTCGAAATGTACTACTGCTTTAATTTCTTGTACACCAAATGGCAGTTCATTTAATTTAAAATTGAATATTTTATTTGCTACAGCTGTTCCGATTTTGGTGTCATTATTGAAGTAAACAACAGAGTCGATCGTGGTGTTTTCTAAATTTTCTACACTAAGATTGATGCTTTCGTTGGGTTTATATACCTGTTTTATGTCTTTTGTAGCAATAGAAAATATTTTTTTTGCATCACTACAATTATAAAGAAAAGCACTTAAAGAAGTGATTATCAATAGTTTAATTTTTTTCATTTTCCTATTTATTAATTCTACAATATTACAATTTATTTTAAACTAATTTTTGATTTGCAAAAATAATAAAAGATTGTATATTTGCACCGGCAAGTCCTACACGACCAGCTCCTACAAAACCCTCCAGGGTGGGAACACAGCAAAGGTATGTGGTTGTAGCGGTGCGATGTAGGTCGCTTGCCATTTTTTCTTTCCTTTTCATAAAATTCTTATAAAACGTATCTACGGAAATTTTTTTTTAATTAGCTTTGTATGGTTTTAAAATCATATAAATGAAAAAAATAGTTCTACTACTTACCACATCAACTTTTTTATTAAGTTGCGGTACAAAAAAAGTTATGGCGTCTGTACGCCAAGATCAAGTTGACAAAATTGCTACTTACGTCAATACAATCACTGAAGCCAGTTTATCTAAAAACCTACATGTTGTAGCTTCTGATGAAATGCAAGGGCGAAATACAGGTGAACCCGGACAGAAAAAAGCAGGATTATATCTTATTGAGCAATACAAAGCTTTAGGAATCAAAAATCCTCCTGGATCCACAGATTTTTACCAAAAAGTGCCTTCTGAGTTTATGAAAAAAGGCTTTTCTCCAAAATTAGGGGATTCAGAAAATATTTGGGCATTTATTCCAGGTTCTGAAAAGCCTGAAGAAGTACTTATTATTTCTGCTCATTATGATCATGTGGGTATGAAAAATGGAGAAGTTTTTAATGGTGCCGATGATGATGGTTCAGGAACTGTGGCTTTAATTGAAATTGCTAAAGCATTTGCTGCAGCTAAAAAAGATGGATTTGCTCCAAAGCGTTCTATTTTATTTTTACATGTTACTGGAGAAGAGCATGGTTTACATGGCTCTAGATATTATTCTGAAAATCCATTATTTCCTATAAAAAACACTGTTGCTGATATTAACATCGACATGGTTGGACGTAGAGATACTTTATCCAATCATAAAGAAAATGGGAAATATGTATACGTTATCGGTTCTGACAGATTGAGTTCGGAACTACATAGTATAAATGAAGAAGTGAACACCAAATATGTTGGTTTGAATTTAGATTATACTTTTAATGCTAGAAATGATCCAAATCAATTTTATTTCCGTTCTGATCATTATAATTTTGCTAAAAAAGGGATTCCAGCTATTTTCTTCTTTAATGGTGTTCATGAAGATTATCATGGGCCGAATGATACAGCAGATAAAATCGAATATGATTTATTAGCTATGCGAACCAAATTAGCGTTTAGTTTAGCTTGGGAATTAGCCAATAGAGAAAATAAAATTGTTGTTGATAAAGACGGTAAATAATGCAATTACTGATTTTAAATGGGCCTAATTTAAATTTATTAGGTCAAAGAGAAACTTCTATTTATGGAAATCAAGATTTCAATTCTTTTTTGGAAGAGTTGAAATCTCAGTTTCCTCAAATCGACTTACATTATTATCAATCTAATGTAGAAGGAGAACTGATTAATAAAATGCAAGAAGTCGGTTTTTCTTATGATGGGATTATTTTAAATGCAGGCGCCTATACGCATACTTCTATTGCTATTGGCGATTGTATCAAAGCGATTACAACACCCGTAATTGAAGTGCATATTTCTAATACCTTTTCAAGAGAAACGTTTCGTCATCAATCTTACATTTCGCCTCAAGCTAAAGGTGTAATTATTGGTTTCGGATTACAGAGTTATCGATTAGGAATACAAAGTTTCTTATAACCTATACAACCAAAATTAAAAAAAAGTCGTCCATACATTTCGAACCATAAATTAAATATCATGTTCAAGTTAAAATTATTTTTCATAGCTTTTGTTAGTTTCATAGCTCTTTCTTTTTCACAAGTAAAAGAAACGAAATTAGTAGGCAATTTTACAGCGATAAAAGCTTCGGCTGGTGTCAATGTAGTATATAATCAAGGGCCAGTTCAAGCAGTTGAAGTGAGTTGGGATAAAGACTTGATGAAATACTTAAAAGTAGACGCTAAAAATAATGTGTTAAAAATTTATATCGATAATTTAAATTATTACAAGAAAATAGATACTAGTAAATTGTTAGTTACTGTTACCAATCCGGGTATAGGAAGTGTAACCTTGAGTTCATCTGCTACTTTTTCTATCAAAGGAAATTTAAATGTGAGTTTATTGAAAATTAATACGTCATCTAGTTCTGATTTTTCTGGAACAGTAACTTGTAATTCTATATTTATAGATGCTTCTTCTAGTTCAAATCTTGCCTTAAATATGTCTACAGACGATGTGGCTGTGAATTTGAGTAGTAGTTCTAGTGTTACTTTAAAAGGAAAAGCAACAAATTTAGCCATAGATGCTTCAAGTTCTGCCGATTGTGATGCTAAAGAATTATCTGCAAATACAGTACAAGTTTTAGCAAGCACTTCATCTGATGTGAATGTATTACCTTTAAAAAGCTTAGGTGCTACGGCTTCTACAAGTGCTACTATCAAGTATTTTGGAAAGTTAGATAAGGTCAAAATTGTTGAAAGTACTTCTGGAACTGTGGAGCAAGTAAAGTAATTAACTGCTAAATTAAAATCTAATTTGTGTTTAAAAACTGAAGTCAAAAATTTAAAGTAAAAGCCACTTATGAAAATAAAATTATTATGCGCCATTGTCTTGTTTGCTAACTTTGCATTAGCACAAATTAAAGGAAAAGTTACCGATACAGCTGGGAATGCTTTGCCATATACAAGTGTAACGGTTGAAAAAACTTATAATACAACGTCTTCTAATGAAAATGGAGAATACGAATTAAATGTAAAAAAAACGGGAACCTATACACTTGTTTTTAAAATTTTAGGGCACAAAACCCAAACTATAACTAAAGAAATTAACTCTTTTCCTTTTATAGTAAATGTTACTTTAACTGATGAGCAATATTCTATTGAGGAGGTTGTAGTAAAAAGTGGCGAAAATCCAGCCAATGGTATTATTCGAAATGCGATTGCGAATCGAAAAAAAAATACCGAGAAAATAGATAAATTTGAAGCTGATTTTTATTCTCGAGGCATTTTTAAAGTCAAAGATATTCCTAAGAAATTTATGGGAATTGAAATTGGAGATTTAGATGGAAATGTAGATTCTACAGGTGCCGGAATTATTTATCAATCGGAAACTGTTTCCAAGATAAAATTTGAAAAACCAGGCAATTTAAAAGAAGAAATTATCGCGAGTAAAGTAGCTGGGAACGATAATGGATTCAGTTTTAATACGGCCATTGGTGCCAATTATGATTTTTATGAAAACAGCGTGTCTTTCGGAATTCCTATGATTTCTCCAATTGCTTCAAATGCTTTCAATTATTATAAATTTAAACTGGTAGATACCTTTACAGATAGTTATAATAATTATGTTTATAAGATTAAAGTCACACCCAAACGCGATACAGAGCCTGTTTTTGAGGGAGATATTTATATAGTTGACGAATCGTATGCGGTATATGCTGTTGATTTAGATATTAAAGGATATAGAGCGCAACAAGAGTTTTTAGAAACTTTAAAAATGGTGCAGAATTTCAATTTTAATCCCAATACTAAAATGTGGGTAAAAAGTTTGCAGTCACTTGATTTTAAAGCGGGAGTTTTTATGATGAAGTTCAACGGTAAATTTACACATGTATTTAGTAATTATAATTTTGTAGATCGTTTTGAAAAGAAAACATTCGGAAGTGAAGTCGTAACATTTGCCGATAAAGCTAATAAAAAAGAAGATTCGTATTGGGCAGAAAATCGTCCTGTGCCATTAACAGAAGAAGAAACTACCAATTACGTGAAGAAGGACAGTGTATATAAAGTTCGAAATTCTCAAGTGTATATGGATTCTGTAGATGCAAAATCAAACAAATTCAAACTGTCTAAAATTCTTACGGGATACACTTATAAAAATAGTTTTAAGCGTACCAGATTCAATTATCAAGGTTTATTTAATTTAACTTCATTGAATTTTAATACTGTTCAAGGATATCATATAGGTTCAGGATTTTCATACACAAAATACAACGAAGAAAAAAGAAAATACACTTCCATTACCTCTGATTTTGAATACGGATTTTCCGATGAACGACTAAGACCAACATTTGGTTTTTATCACAAATTTAATAATACAAATGATGCTTATATCCGATTGACTGGAGGGAATAAAGTCAATCAGTTTAATAATTCAGAACCTATTTCAGGAATAGAAAATTCAATAAGTTCGTTAGTTTTTAAAAATAATTTTATGAAACTATATGAAAAGGAGTTTGTTGAAATTGGAACGGGTAGAGAAGTGGTAAACGGCTTGTTTTTAAATGCGAATTTAGCCTATGAGAACAGAAAGCCGTTGTTTAATACTACTGATTTTGCCATTAATAAAACTAGTGATATTTACAGTTCAAATAATCCGTTAAATCCAAGTTCAGATGCTTTTGCAGCAATAGATGAACATCATTTAACTAAATTTAGTTTGAGTTCTCGAATTGTTTTCGGACAAAAATATATTACCAGACCCGATGGTAAAATGAATATGAATGAAGGAAAATATCCAACGTTAGGTTTTACCTACACTAAAGCGTTTTTAGCTTCTGAAAAAGGGTATGAATACGACTTTTTAGAAACCCGATTAAATTATAATAAAACCTTAGCAAATAAAGGAGATTTACAAGTAAATATGAAAGCTGGAAAGTTTTTTAATGCCGATGAAATTTCATTTGTAGATTACAAACACTTTAATGGAAATCAAACACATGTGCGAATTGATGGTCAGTACAATACCAGTTTTAATCTGTTGCCTTATTATGCGCAATCTACCAATAATCAATATTTTGAAACCCATTTGAATTATAATGATAATGGGTATTTTATGAACAAAATTCCTTTATTAAATAAATTAGGATGGAATTTAGT
>CAZULO010000158.1:0-7107 GCA_964621245.1 uncultured Flavobacterium sp. | reverse complement strand
GCAAACTGGTCAACATAAATCGGCGTAAGATGGTCAACTATACCGACGTTTGCAGTATGAGAATGTTCCACCAGTATAGAGCGAAACCATTGCATCAACCATACCTTTTGGGTCCTTTTCATAAACATAAGATAAGCATTGAGCTGCCCAACAAAAATTAGTTCCCTTGCCTTGATTTAATTCTGATGGATTGGTTACCCTATTTGTCATTTGATCAATGAATTCCTTTGGAGTTGTATTTGTAAAATAACAACTTTGGCTCATATTTTTAGTTAACTCATTTAACCTAGAAAGTGCCTCTTCTTTGGTACTTGTCGGAGGTTTACTCCCAACCGCTTGACCTTCTACAGATGTGCTTTCATCTTCATAGGGTCCTCCACCTCCCAAATAATCAATCATCGAAATTGGGCTATTACCATAATACGCATAAGTACTTTGCCAAGCATATTCACCTTCTCTCGGGTCAGTACTCAACCACCTACAAATTCGGCTGTCAAAAATTCTAAGTTCAAATGCCAAACTGCCTTTATAAGTTTCATCATCTTTCTCCTTCCCCTTGAACCCAAACCTATATTTATCAGTACTTCCAGCCTGCCAGCTTCGGTTTTCCATCACCATCACGAAGGGAGGGGAATTAATATGGGTTTTTGAGGATGTAAAAATTTGCAATTATGGGGGAGTATTATAGTTGGCCAAATTTAAGTAAATATTTAAATCGGGGAGTGAGCTGCCTTGTCCTTTATAAACTTTGCAATACATTTCGCAGGAAATGACTGGGAAATTGGGCCTAGAATAACATACCTAATTAAATTGAAAGTAATAATTCCTTTCAAAAAAGACATGCCAATAAATATTAATTCAATTTTAAAGTACAGATAATTTGAAAGGATTGTTAACTGATGTCTTACCAAACTCAGCCAACAATTCTGCAAGATTGCCTTTTTTTTCAGGGTGAATCAGTAAAAACGCCTCTACATTATTTTGATTTTCACTTGGTATGCGGCTGGCAAAAAATGGCCAAAGAACTTCGGATTTATAAAGTAAATTTTTATCAGGGAATTGAGTTAACGGTTTAACAATTTCCTGCTTTTTAAAAACTTCTGAATAAGTATATACCCAAAGGTTATTATTAAAAATAAGCTTTCCAATGAGTAATTGACCCAAACTTAATTCAAAGTCAATTTCATCGCTATCAGTTTCATTAACTGAAAATCCGGATGGAAGTAGTTTGCTTAATAATTCCTTGATGCTCATTTTTGTTTATGCAAGATAGTGTAAATTTCGGAAAATCGCAATCTTAAAACCTTTTCAATCATAGCCATTCGTTCCAAACTTATCAATTCGGAAAATTCCTTTTTGATTTTTCTTAGACAATAGTCTAAAACCTTAACGTCTGAAAGTAAGAGTCTGTTTTGCACTGATATTAATTTATTTTCATCCAAGTATTTTACCAACTCAAAGTGGTTGCAATCGCCATGTCCCTTGAAACCTACCTTTGGCAGCGAATTTTTATAAATGTATTTATCAAACTTTGGCTGATGATGACTTGGATTTCGATGCAAAGATAAAATGTTTTCTTCATTTGTGTTCCACCAAAGCCCTCTTGCAGTGTCATAAATTGGAGAGAAGTATGGTTCATGCGCCCCTTCAATATGTTGGATAATACCCCAATTATAAAAATGGCGGTCATTATTTCCAATCAAAGCATCAAAAATATTAATGCCAATAAACCCATCAATAATTTTTTGATTATTTGGATAAACATACTTTAGAGCAGCAATTAAGTCATCAATATCAAACACTTCTTTGGTCTTCTTTATTCTTTCAATATCGTCAACAAATTCAGTATCTCGTTCATTTAGGTAGTTGGATAAAATTTCGGCGCCATGGACTAATTGTTGCTTTTTGGTATGAAAATGCTCGCTTAGAAACCTTACTTTATCTTGAATATAGACAATATGAGAATTGGCTATATTAAAACCAAAGTGCTGGCCAATTCTGGTTATTAAATGTTCCGTTACACTTTCGATTGGATACCATTTGTGACCGAGTTTTGTGATATACTTTTTCCAAAGTCTTTCTTCGTTGCGCTTTGCTTCACCGTATAAATAAAGCCTCAAAATATCCTTAGGAGCATCGCCGGTAACACTTTCATCCAATATTATGTATTGATTCTTCTTTATCTTAGGCAATGAAGTGAGTTTTGGCTCAACTCCTGAATAATTTTCAATTTGACGATATGCCAGCTTCTTTTTCAAAATAGTTTTCTACATTTTTATTGCCTCCTTATTCCTCCTTACTCAGACTAATCTGAAATAATGAACTCCCTGATTTTTTATGATATGAAAAATCCTTTTCGGCTTGTGCTGAAATTTCAAGAATAAATATCATAGTAAATCTATGTATTTATCTATATCATTAGCTTTCAGAGTAGTATAGTTTCCTTTTTTTATATCTTCCTCACTTTGTTTAATTTTTTTTAAAAACTCAGCTTTGTAAGGTTTGACAGCCGACTTAGTAATACTAAATTTTATTTTTAAAGCTTTTAAGACTGCTTTAATTGCTTCAATTTGAGTAGAATCTTCTGTTTCTGCCTTAATATTAAAAGTTTGCATAAATTATTTTATTGAATTACAAAATTATAGAATTAATATTATTGATAAACTTGATTTGAATAAAAATAAAACTGTTTCACACTTTTTTGACCTTTAGGCGATTTCTAAAATAATTTTCCCTTTAGAATCTGTTAGGGATTATCTTGGGAGACTCGGGAGGGAAGCAGAGGCAAGGCTATGTTTAGACTTGTGAGGCTTTAATGTTGCATTACAAATGCAGATTTCACTAGTCCTAGTTGCAAACAAGGACCAGTTGGGGGTTGCCACTACTCTCAATCAGGGATTTTAGGATGAATATTAACGCGAATCTCAAAGAGCAAGGTACTCAAATGGAAAAAGAAATTAACCAAATGTTAGAAAGACATCGACATCGATTAAATGATATTAGAAGGTATTATGCTGATAATGAGTATTTCTAGAGTGACAAAGTAGAACTAAAAAATAAACATAAATTAATTTATAAACTAAGTATAGCACTGAAGCAACAATGAGGACAGCTAGGATCGTAGGATATCCATTGATATACAATCTATTGATTGTTTATTATCTTTATTTTATACGATTTAAGAAGTGCTTTTAAAGTGATCCGTTTTCTATTATTGGGCATGTGGGTCGTTCCGCAACTATAAAAATCACCAATTCCTGGTTTTATATTACATTGGCGAGAATCCAAATAAGTAAAACTTCTATGATCACTAGTTGTGTAAACCACAATCTCAACATTCTTAATCTTATAATAGACACTATTAATCAATTTCTTCTGTTGAAAGAAAAATACAAACTTTGAATACTCAAAAACCCATGAAGGTATTTGAATATTTGTAGTCGTATCTGATGGAGATAAATAATATTTATTTAAGCCACGTTGATAAATCACAGTGTCTTTTTTATACATTAGGATTTTATAGTCTGAATCTTTGCAATTGTAAAATTGATATATATAATGATCTCCACGAATGTATGAACGGATATCTTTATATTTCAGTGAAGCGTTAAAGCTGTCATAACTTTGAACAAAATTTATATTGTTGTTCTGCTCATTACTTGACTTGTTTGTAAAAAAACATGAACTCAACAAAATAAGGATTAATGTTTTGAAAATCAATGTCATAACTAGTCTATTTATTGTACTCAGGCTCTTCTTCTCGTGGAACATCTTTTGTATCATCTTTATGATCATTATAGTGTTGTTTTAAATCTTTAAGATTTTTCAATAGATTTATTGACACATCCTTATGGGCAGTACTACCATTTTCCACATAAGAAGAAACCCAGCCACTTGTAATTGCATCTTGATCATCAGAAGAATCCCATGAATCATATTCTGCTTTATTATAACCTTGAGCTAATAGTTGGATTTCAGCTCTTGTCAAACCAAGTCGTTGTGAATAGTACCCATATATATAATTACCGAAATTTTGACGGTTGTATGCTGTATAATCTCCAGATGGATCTTGTACGATATAAATTTCATCCTCTTGCATACATCTATAACCCCAATCTAATCCTTGGCCTCTCATCCAACCAACAACTTCTCCATCCTTGTCTGGATTATAAGAATCTGCATTTCCAAAGTCACCATCCTCTCTAATATTTAATTTGGAATTTTGGCATCCAGAGGTCGCATCCATCAAGTCATTATGATTAACTATGGCTACTTTAGTGGGGTTAGGCAATGGTCGCCCTCCACTATAGCTATTGCTTCCTTCTACAAGTTTACCCTGATATCTTAGAGGATCGTTTTTTTGATCTTGCATAGCCGCTACTAAAAACTTGCCATTCGGTAGTTCTACCTTTACAACATGTTTATGAAATAAATTTTGAACCCAACCTCTTTTAATATAAGAGGTTGTACCATCTGAATGAAAAATAAATTCATCATTCCCATCAGGATCTACAAATACTATAGGATTATTGGATGCAAAAACGTAGCAGGATAAACTCGTATTACTTACAAAATCAGGACTGAACCATCTTCCTAGCCTTGTATCATTAATTCTTTCTCCAAAATTGATAGCATTGCCTTCTCCATAAGTTTCATCATCTCGCTCCTGGCCATTAAACCCAAAAACGTAGCAACTAAGAATTTTATTTTTACTTTTTATTGAGGTCAGATTCTTTTTTTCAATGAACATTTTAGGTTCAGAGCAAAAAACGTGGTGGATTTTTAGACAGCCCATCGGTCAATAAAAGATTTTTTTTAACTATGCAATCGGGGTTGTTTGAAATACTCCAATATCTGCTCAGTGCTCATACTTGTAATTTCAGATGAAATCTTGTTACGTATTTTGCGCATCTCATCTACAGCATCGTATTTTTTTACCACTTTTTTTTCTTTCGTTTTCATAATACAATTTCTTTTGGTGAACGAATTTCTAATGTCTTATAACCGAGTTTGATATTAACAGAATTATAACCTCTGATCCTGTAAATATTTACTATATGCTTGAAGTTCCAACTCACGAGAATATCAACATTGTGAATGGTAGCTATCGCAATGTGAAGACAATCGTCAAAATGAGTATTGCCGACAACTTCTTCCTTAATGTATGTTTCAGCCAGTGTTATTGCATCAGGTGAAAGTTCAATAAACTCTAAAAACTCTTTCGGCAATGAAGTATAGAAGTCTCGAACTTCTTTCCTTGCTTTCATGATTTCTCTTTCGGTTACATTGGAAACAACAATTTTAATCTGCCCGAGTTTAACCCTTTCCATCAAAATGGAAGAATGCTCCTCAAACTCGGTGTCAAAAACTCCGCCTAAAACCGATGTGTCAAAGTAAAATCGCTGAATCAATTCTTAAAAGTATCTCGTCAAAATTAAGAAAAATTGTCGATATTTAGTATTAGTTGCAAACTAAGTACAGCAGCGGGTTACCTTCTCTCAGGATTGAAGAATATGATCAGTTATTACGCTGTCCGATAAAACACCATTTAAAACACAATACTCTATATCACCCAATGTCAGTGAATGCCTTTGGCTTTTTTCCAATGGAATTTTTTTACTTTTTGTGAATAGCCGAATTAAAGGTGTTATAAAATCTGTCCACTCGTTCTCGCTACCAAAATATTTACCGAAAGTAAAGTTATCGGCGCTTATCTTAAACTCTTTACAAACCAGATAAATGAACTCATCGGCATCATCACCTGTTATTCCTAAGTCATCTTCAATCCTGGTACTTTGGTGAAGTTTACCCGAAATCCAATTGTTATATTCTCCTTTGTATTTAGAAAGGAGTATAGTCTCAATATTATCGTAGAAAGTTCTCATACTAATTTTAATATCCACCTCCATCATTACTATCCCACCATTTTGAATTCCATATTGCATCCCATACACCTTTATCTTGTTTGTGGGCCGTCTTAGTATAATAATATAATCCGGCGTCAGAATATGTATCTGTTAAGTAATTACCCATACTTTTTCCTTGAGTGAATTGAATATTTGCATTATGCTGAACCTCCATAACATCTTTATATGTCAATAACCAGCCTAATCCAGGTACAGCTCTACCTGGGCCCCCTCCCAATCCAATAGACCTTGATAGAATTGATGCTGGAGATGTACCCCAAGTTGCCCCTGGTGTAACAAAACCTCTCATCTCAATATATTTTAAAGCTGTTTTGGGAACTATAGGCTGGCCGGCAGCAACCAAAATTGGTCCTGTCATCGAAAAATCTTGAGTTGCGTCATTATTAGAATTACCTCCTTGACCAGTTTAAGGATCAGGACTGGTATTTTGAGGACTATCCGTTGGTTTGTAGCTTTTCAAAAGCTGCCCATTATCTCCATTTCCATAGAGTGTACCCATTTTCGAGCCAACTCCAAAATATCCTCCCCAAATTGATTTCGTAATATTTACTCCATTCCCCGATGTGTTATTAAATTTCTCACGCCATTTATCAACATCCTCTTGGGTTCTGGCTGTTTGATGTTTATATACGTTCTTATCTCCATCATCTTTATATTCTGCAATTAATTTACCATCAGCATCTAAATGTTTAGATTGTTTACTGTCACCCAAAATATCAACATTCATTATTGGATTATTTCCAAAGCAGGAATAATCACTCATTTTAATTTGTGGCCTAGGATCTAAATTCCATCTACGACCAAGTCGAGTGTCATACTCCCAGAACTGTGCAGTATTAGTATTTCCTGGGCCTGAAACTTCATCGTCACGTTCTTGACCGTTCATACCATACCTATATCCATCAAGGTCTTCGGCCTGATAAGTTCTTCCCACCAATGGGCTACCGAAGGCTGCGGAAGTTGAAAAGGCTATATTTTGAAAATTGGTTCTCATTTTTGGGTTTTAAATTCCGATTCGAACAGATACTAATCAGGTTCTATTTTTATTTAATTCTTCTTTAAAAAGTCTGTTATGCTAGTCTAACTATCAGTTTTCAGGAACTTTACTCTTATTAATGGGCTCTGATGTAATACTCCCCAATTTTAAACCAAAAGGTTAGAAAGTTAAGTTAAAAATCTT
>CAZULO010000157.1:2652-7141 GCA_964621245.1 uncultured Flavobacterium sp. | reverse complement strand
TATCTTCAACATTTAAAGCGTAATTTCCATGAGATAAATTTTCAGCCGTTTCATCACTATCATTCCAAGCGACCCAAGTGCCATTTGCTGCTTCTTTTGTCCAATAATACTTATAAGGCAAGCTGTTGTTATCAAAACCTGTAAAAGGGACACCACCTGTAACTGTTGCTAGTATAATTCCATCTTGTGATTCATCTCGTTGACCGTCGGTCGGATCAAAGTCAGTTTCATCTCCAAAACTATTCGCTACATGACACGAAATAGTCTTTGTAACTTGTAAAGTCACTACAATAGGATCAGGTTGTCCTAAAAATTGGGGTGAATTGGCAACCGTACAACCCACTTGATTGGTAGCGCTACTAAAATTTTTATCTCTAACCGTAAGCGTATAAGTATCAGATGGAATGCCGTTAAGCGTCAAATAATAAGTCGCTGCACCTGCATCATAAGAAGCAGTCACATTGGTTTGAAGTACATTACTACTATTACGCCATTCGTACTGGTAGGAATTGTCTGAAAAACGAGTTCCTCCTTGTATAGCGGCAACTAGTCGGCCATTGGTTCCTCCATAAAAAGTAGGTTGTAAAACTTGTGTATAAGCTAAAGAAACAGGCGAAGCCGGCTGCGTAATGGTTTCTGTAGCTTCTTTGTCGGTATCTTGTGGTGTTCTGGCATAACAACTTTTAAAATCCCTAACTTTTATAGTATAAAGACCGGGCAATAGATTCGATAAAGTATGTGAAGTTTCAGTACTGAAAGGCATCCAGTTTCCATTATTTACGGAGTAATAATACCTTACACCATTTGCTGTTGCATCTAAAACGTTTCCTCCGGTTGCATTTATAGTAATACTTCCATCATTTCCACCATGACACCAAACGTCTACTTTAGAAAGTGAAAAGTCAACGGGATCGGGTTTTTTGATTTCGAAATTGGCTTTATGATTTACACCGTCACTATAATTTACATCTGAATTATTGAAACTAAATATTCTAAAACTGTATACTTTAGCTTGTAAATTTATGATTTCAAATGAATTCGTACCATCCAATACCAAGCTACCATCAGCTGGATATGAAAAAGAATTTGAACCATTATCAAACTTAAGTTCATATCCCAACTTTTCATCTGGGTATAAAGGACGATCTAGAGTTATTTTTACTCTACCATCATTTGTATAATTACAGGTTGTTTCTGTTTTAATTATAGAAAGAATATGAGCAGTTGATTTTACTATTTTATAAGATATATTTTGCGTATACAAACTCCCACACTTATTTATTCTTAAATATATTCTTTTACCAATACTAGTTGAATTTATAAAGGAAGAAATAAGTATATTAAAAGAAGGGTTACCCGATGTTGTAATAGGCATATTTACCCATGAATTATCTAATATAGGATTTCCTGGACTAACCAATTGATATTGCCAGTTATACAAAAGGGGTGAAAATCCTAAAGAATTAGCTGTTACACTAACCGATAATATATCATCAAAACCAATTAAATCGTTTGTTTCCTGGATAAGACTAATTTCAGGACTAACCGAGAAATTAAAATTAACTGCAGTATCAACATCTCCTGAAGCATATCTACCTTGTAAATTACCAGCATAAATACATCCTACCACTGGTATACTTCTAGTTATATCTAATGAACCTGTATCTCCATTACAATCTCTAGGAAACCCACCTTTTTCATGAATGAAGGTATGAAAATAAATGGAAGTCACTCTTTTGCTAAAGGTACTATCAAACAAAACACTATTTGAATAGGATTCTGGATAAGCACCATATATTCTTGATGATGTTCCATCAAAAAAACCTACATCTATCCAAAGTTCATTCGTTCCACATCTACCATCACTGGTCCACGCATAGAAATTATAATCATAAATCTTCAATCTATATAGCTGGGAAAAACTAGGAATTGAAACTAAAACAAATATGAATATGAATAATTTTTTCTTCATTTTTTTAATATTTTACAAGTAAACGTTCCGCTTTTGTTGGATGATTGGATGCCAAATTGGCTACAATATGGTATTCATATTCTGTATTCATTAGTAACTGACTATCCGATATTTCCCCAATAGGTTTCGTAATTTCCTTCCATAACGTAGGCGCTTCTCCTACTCGATTTCTATAAATCGAAAGTCCTACTACTTTTTCTTTAGATTTTTTATATTGCCAACTCAGTAGAATTTTTCGCTGTTCTCTATCTACAATAGCCAATACATTTTGTAAAATAGTTAAGGGAGACATGTCCACAAATTGAACCGTTACTGTCGAATGATCTAAAGTAGAAAACAATCCAGTTTTATCTTTAGCTTGAATAGCGTATTGATAGGTACTCCCATTTTCCAAATTACTATCGAAAAATTCTTGTAGGGTATCATTAACTTGAAATACTTCCGTCCACAATTTGTCACCTGCTTTTTTTCGAAGTACATAATGAGAAACCACATCTTCACTATAACTTCTTATCCATTGCAAACGAACTTTCCCCTTAGCTACTTCATAATCTTTAAAAATTGGTGCTGCGGGCGGAATAACATCTGGCTTCTCCAAAACCAATATATCAGACATTTCAGAAATATTATAACGTTTGTCTTCGGCTGCAATTCGGTAATATACTTTAGGATTACTTAAAGTAAGACTCACTTTATCTTCATAACCTAATCCTTCAAATGGTTTTTTATAGATATCTACAAACTCTTCATTTTCAGAATTGGCTTTTAAAATACGATAGCCTAATAAATCTTTTTCCGAATTAGCTTTCCAAGTCAACTTCACCGTTCCTAAACTATCTATCACACCTTCCAATCCGATAGGTTTTAGTGGGGCAATAGAATCAATCGGCTGAACCAATGTGCTCTGAGAAGTCAAACGTTTATTATTTTTACCAACAACAATCACTTTAAAATAATTAGAAGCAGCCAAATTTTTATATTGAAACTGTCTCGTATTGGGCGGTAAATTTTCGCTAACTTTCAAATAAGGACCTTTTTCATTTTCGGAATGATCTATTTCAAATCCCGCTATAAAATCTTCTAAATCTTTCGGATATTCCCATTCTAAAAGAACCGTATTGTCTTTATCTATTTTATAATCGGCAATCCGAGTGGATAAAAAAACATCGTGAATACCTTTAGCGGTAAGCACTTTACTAATTTGCCCTTTTTCACCAAAAGCACTTATTCCATATAGTTTATAATGATAGGTCTTATCATTTTGCGCTAGCGTATCTACATAAAAAAGTCTTTTGGAAGACACCCCTTTTTGTTCGTTCATATTTACAATAGGGGCATTAGTAATCGGAGCAAACGTAACACCATCTTCTGAACGTTCAATTTTATAAGAAGTAAAAATATTTTTATACGATTCAAAGTCCCAAGAAATAATCACTTTTTTATCATCAGAAACGGCAATTACATCATCAATTGCAGGTAACTTTTTATAATCTCGAACCCCAATCATAACCGATGAAGGTTTTACTTTGGAAGAAACATTAGCAACACTAACCTGATAAACATACACTTCGTTTTGTTTGATATTTTTATCAATTAGTCCCCAACCTGCCAGTACCGAGCCCTCAAAACTCATATCAGCCGCAAATAAACCAAAAGTATGACGTTGGTCTAACTCATCAGAACTGTCAATAATATTTGAAATAGAAGTGTCATTTTGCCCTGTAATCTGAAAATCTTCACCATAAATGGATTGTGCAACAATAGCCGCATAATTGTCTTTCTGAATCAAATCAGCCCATTTGGGTAAAGGTTCGGGTAAAAGAGGTGTGGCTGTTAAAATTTTTTCTTCTGGATTGGAAAGAATTTGTGTTCCTTTTTTAACAGTGTATCGGGTAATTATAAATCCTGTTTTTATTGCTTTTTTCCATTCTGAAGGAGAAGTAATTGCCCAACGCAACAATATTTTATCTTGATGACCACGAGCAATAACTTTAATTTCAGATTTTGTTACTTGCGAAAAGCAAACAGACGAAGTAAAAAATAAAAAGAATAGTAAAAATTTTGCAAGCGTATGTAAATTGGGCCTCATGATCCGTTAATTTTGTGCGAAAATAGGGCTTAAAAAAAACATAAGCAAGTTCTTGTAGAAATTTTATTATAATATAACATTATATTATTATTAGACTCCAAATAAAAGAGTTTTAATTATTTAGGTAAGAACTAATATCCCAAGATATTAAACCTTATTTCTACTACAAGACATTACGTATTTCTTTATTAAAAAGCATATTGAAAAAAATATGAAGCTATTTGTCAATTTACAAAAGCCACTTGCAAAAACAATTTTAAATAGTTTATCGAATCAAACTAAAATGCGATTTAAATTGTTTGATTTCCCCATTCTCTTTAAAATCGATGGCAAACCAATAATCTGTGGCAGGCATACTTTTTCCATTAAACATGCCATCCCAACCCCTATCAGAAGGTTGAAATTGAAATACTAATTTCCCATACCGA
>CAZULO010000157.1:0-2552 GCA_964621245.1 uncultured Flavobacterium sp. | reverse complement strand
GCCATCCCAACCCCTATCAGAAGGTTGAAATTGAAATACTAATTTCCCATACCGATCAAAAATGGAAATTAGCACATCTTGAAGTGTTGAAGGAACTGGTACAGTCCAAAAATCATTTATTCCATCGCCATTTGGTGTAAAAAATAAGGGATGGTTCACTACAAACAAACTAACCGATTCTGGAGAAGCACAACCTAAACGATCATAAACTGTTAGTACATGTGAACCCGAAGAAAGGTTTTCAAAAATGGGACTCAACTGCCATACGCCAGCATCCAACTGATACAAATAACTTCCAGTACCGCCTGTAGCTATAACAGTAAGTAAAGGTTCGCTAGAAAAAGCCGCTGTTGGTGTGTAGGTAACCTGTATCAAACTGGGTGAGAAAACCGTAGTAGAAATGGTTTGCCCAACGGAACATTGATTAGGATCAGCAGTGAAAATATAAGTTCCTGAAAGTAATGGATCAATACTAGGTGGACTCCAAGTTCCAGTAATCCCATTAGGGGAAATGGTTGCTAAAATTGGTGGTGTAGCACCGGAACAAAACGCAATATTAGAATCAAAATTAGGTTGCCCGCTATTGGTGATAGTAACTGTTAAAGAATACGGCATATACGCTACACAAGGATCTGATTGTGGGATAAAAGTATAAGATGAAGTTCCTAAAACACTAGTATCAATGGTAGAAGGATTCCAAGTTCCGTTTACAGGTGTGCTATTAGAAGATGTATTCGGAAGTACTACAGCCGTGGCATTTTCACAATAGGTAGTTGGAAGCACCGGAAATTGTAAATTCACAATACTTTTGGGCTGAACCGTAACCGTAATTGTAAGCGGAACTCCCTCACAAGATCCTACTTTTGGAAGTACAGTATAAATAACCGTTCCTGTTGAAGTTCCTGCATAAGAAAGGGTTTGATTGATAATTGATCCAGATCCAGACCCAAATCCCGTCACATCAGAAGAAGTAGCAGTCCAAGAAAAAGTAGCATTGGCAGAAGTAGCAGCCAATACAAGTTGAATGGGATTTCCCGAACAAATAGTTGTTATACCTGTAAATGAAGCTGTATGAGCCGCTACTAAAGATACAGGGGTTCGATTCGCACTTAAACAACCTGTTGTGGTAGAATAGGCTTGAGCATAATACGTTCCAAGAGTGGAAGTCGAATAAGTAGTTGAATTCGATTGCAGTAAATTCCCGTTAGTAGGTGCATCATACCAATTCACACTTTGATTAGATCCTACTGAAACAGCCAAAGTAGCCGAACTATTTGTACATTGTGTAACAGTTCCTAAACTGACTGGTTCATTAGGTAAAGGATTAACAAATACCCGAAACACATCAGACAAGGTCGAACAAAAATTATTATTTATATTGGCCACATCATTAGCTAATTTAACCCGATAATAGGCACTAGCACTAGGAACCGCATTTGGCAACGTATAAGTAGTAGCTGTTGCTCCAGCAATAGAGGAAAAATTCACACCATCCGAACTTTGTTGCCATTGATAAACTGTAGTAGCAGGTGCAGCAGAAGTTACAACTAAAGTTGGGTTTGAGATGGCTTGATTCTGACAAACAGTAATGGTATTCGATGAATTTCCTGCATTTGAAATGGAACTAGAAACGCCACAAGCTCGAAACATAATATCATCTATTGCTAAATCGTTGCCGCAGCCTCCTGCTCCATTATTTCTCATTTTTAAAATCACGGAAGTTTGTCCCGCTCCCATAGTAAATACTAATCCGAACTGATTCCAACTAGGTGATGACGCGCCAGCAATATTGCCTGTACTACCCGATTGCAACAATACCGTATTTGTAGCATTCCAAATTTCAAACGTAACGTTTATTGGAATTCCAGAAGTACCCGAACAGCCACCGGAAGCCGAATTGACTATATTCATTAACCAAGCTGAAAATTCGAAGGTGGTATTACTACAAAGCCCCGTCACAGTTCGGTTATAAAACTGACCAGGTGTATTACTGGCATTCACTATCAAACATTTGCCATTGGTTCCGTTGGGTTCATTATCAGGTGTATGATCTAACGAATAATGCCAATTTTGCGAATTCGGAATCAAATTGGTACGATGAAAAAGAGTATATTCTCCATCTTGTGGGAAGCCAGCGTTTACATAAGTATAATTAGTCACACCAGCAGCCAAAGCCGGACCGTAGGTTGTACCGCTTCCAAAATTTTCTAAAAAAATAGGTTCGCCTTTAGTTCCAAAACAAAAACCAAGTTGTGAAAAAGAAAAGGAAACTTGAAGTAACAGAATCCAAAAAATAAAAGACTTATAAGTCATGTACTACTAATTTTACATTTTTATAAATATAATACCAAACTAGCACATAATACGATGAGTACCGTTACATAAAAACCATACAAGGAGTAACCCTATAAACACTATACTTACAAACAAGTATCCCTTTTATAATTTAATTAAACAAAAACTGTATAGGTAATGTAGAGTTAATTTATAAGGATAAAAACTGTCAGACTGAGCCAGTCGAAGTCCTAGTAAACCGTAAATCCCAAATCACC
>CAZULO010000156.1:0-7198 GCA_964621245.1 uncultured Flavobacterium sp. | reverse complement strand
TTGAAATTTTATGTAACGAATGAATACTCACATACACAATATCATTATCGGCATACACTAACTTAATAGCTTCTTGTGTTTTACCTTCGACTTGAATTTTTTGCAACCCACCAAATTTTCCAATTCCATGATCGATGTGCGTAACATAATCACCTATAGATAAAGCGGTTAGTTCTTTTAAGGTTACCGTTTGTTTTTTGGATGCATTATTTTTGATGGAGAATTTATGATATCTTTCAAAAATTTGATGATCCGTGTAACAAGCGATTTGCAATTCTTCGTCTATGAAACCTGAAAACAGCGGAAAAACAATAGTATCGTATTTATCTTTTACATTTTTGGCGAAATCTTCATCAATATCTTTAAAAATTTCTTTAAACCTTTTGGCTTGATTTTCGTTGGAAGAAAACAAGAAATTCTTAATTCCGTTATGATAATTATCATTTAAATTAGTCATCAACAAATCGAATTGTTTGTTGAAAGACGGTTGGGGTTGTGTATAAAATTCGAACTTTTTTTCCGATTTAAAAACCGGACTTTTATCTAATTCAATAACCGAAAAATCTAACGCTCTTTTTAAAAATGTTTCCTGATTGATAAATAATTCTTCCGGTTTGGATCGATTTATAGTTAGCGTTAAATTCGAGTAAGCTACTTTGGCTTTATCATATAACCGATCTAATTTATTTCCTGTATTTTCTGTGTTTTTTAAAACAAGCACCGTTTTTTCAGAAATATAATCTAAGAAATTCTCTCTATTTTCTTGGGAAACTTTATTTTCTACGTTTGGAATTACTGTAATTTTTAATACTTTTTCTTTAGACAATTGGGTTTCAATGTCAAAGGTTCGAATACTATCGACTTCATCGCCAAAAAACTCAATTCGATAAGGAATATCATTAGAAAAGGAAAAGACATCTATGATTCCACCACGGACAGAAAATTCTCCAGGTTCGGAGACGAAATCGACACGTTTGAAATGATATTCAAAAAGTGTTTCATTAATAAAATCAATAGATAATTTATCGCCCACACTTACTTTTAGCGTGTTTTTATCTAATTCTTTACGCGTCACCACTTTCTCAAAAATGGCATCGGTATACGAGACAATGATAGCTGGTTTTTTTCTAGAATTGATCCGATTTAGAACTTCGGCGCGCAATAAAATATTTGCATTATCTGTGGTTTCACCTGCTATTTCTGAATCATACGGCCTACGAAAAGAACCTGGATAAAACAACACATCCTGATCATTAAGTAACCCTTCTAAATCATTTAGATAATAAGCGGCTTCTTCTCTATCATTAAACAATAATAAAAAAGGCAAGCCCGATTTTTTAAACAAAGCATCCAATACAAATGACAAAGAAGAACCGATTAATCCGGTAGCATTTATTTTTTTACGAGACGCAAGAAAATCAGCAATTTGTCCTATTTTTGGACTTTGCTGATATTTTTGAAAGATTTCTAAATTACTCAATTTTACTGGTATTTAGCCAAAAGTCATCAAACTGAAAAGTGATACGTTCTTGGAATCACTTTACTCACTTTACTGATTACTTTTTACTAATTAATTTATTTTTTTCTATTATTTCTTTTTGTTCTAAATCGTCAAAATTTATCATTTTAGCATTTCGAGTAGTATCACTTATCTTGATAATTATCGGTTCCCCAATTTCAGTTGGAATCCTACTTTTAACGATAATTTCTTCACATTGCATATGAAAAGCTATAATTTCCTTATTGATAGCGGCAATTAAGTCTTGCACTTTATCTTCAGGGACAATATCTAAAGAAAAATAAGTATCTAAAGCTAATATTTTAGTTTGTAAGGCTACAATTCTACTACGCACTTGTGGCAAATTAAATCGAGTGGGAACATTTAAATGTAAACTATCAGATTTAGAAACCAAGTTTAAAACTTTTAATTTAAAAGCACTGATACTTGATTTTGGTTTTTGTTTGATTTCTTGTTCGAAACTTTGCCAATCTTTCCATTGATTCAACACTACGTTTACTTCTGGACTAGAAGCAGGAATGGTTAAAACCCAAGCTTTATCAATTTGATTGAAAGAGGCCATCCTTTTTTTCTCCATTTTTTGAATCAATAGAGTTTGATCGTTTTCATTTTTACATGAAAAAAGGAAAATGGCACTAAAAAGTGTGCACACCAATAGTTTGAAATAGTTCATTTTTATGAAATTACGAAATGCAAATTTACGAATGTTTAAAGGATTTTTTAAAAAATTACGTTAAATATATAATTAATAATGCAACCTTATTCATTTTATGAATTTCGAAAAAAACAAGCAAAATAATGGGTTATTATTGTCAATATTTTATCTTTGTGATTCAAAACGACAAACTATGCAAACCAAAATATTGATTATTGGCGCTTGTGGCCAAATTGGCACCGAATTAACTACGAAATTACGCAAAACGTATGGTGTAGAAAACGTAATTGCTTCTGATATTAGAAAATTAGAAAACGATGTAGTAAACAATGGTATTTTTGAAGTAATCAATGCATTAGATTATAATCAAATTGAACAACTTGTTGAAAAATATCACATCACAGATGTATATTTGATGGCGGCCTTATTATCGGCAACGGCAGAAAAAAATCCAGCTTTTGCTTGGGATTTAAATATGAATTCCTTGTTTCATGTATTAAACTTAGCTAAAGCAGGTAAAATTCAGAAAATATTTTGGCCTTCTAGTATTGCGGTTTTCGGACCCACAACTCCAAGAGATAACACCCCACAATATACCGTTATGGAACCAAGTACGGTGTATGGAATTTCAAAACAAACTGGTGAGCGTTGGGCAGAATATTATAACAAACAATATGGTGTAGATATTAGAAGTATTAGATATCCGGGTTTAATCAGTTGGAGTACAGAAGCTGGTGGAGGAACTACAGATTATGCCGTAGATATTTACCACAAAGCTATTACTGAAGGGAAATTTACTAGTTTTTTATCTGAAGATTCCGCGTTACCGATGATGTACATGGATGATGCTATAAAAGCTACAATTGCAATTATGCAGGCAGATGCGGATGATATTAAAATTCGTTCCTCATACAATTTATCTGGAATGAGTTTTACACCAAAAGAATTAGCTACAGAAATCACCAAACATTATCCCGATTTCACTTGCACTTACGAACCTGATTTCCGTCAGAAAATAGCAGACAGTTGGCCAGCAAGTATCGATGATAGTGCCGCTAGAGCAGATTGGGGTTGGAAAAATGATTTTGATATTTCAACTATGACCATTGATATGTTCAAAAACTTAAAAGAGACCATTTATAAATAAAAAAAGCTACCCAATTGGGTAGCTTTTTGTTTACATACAAAGTAATACTTCTTATTGTTGTACGATTGGAGCTCTTAAAGACTCTAAAACCGCCACTACATCATTGAATAACTCAGAGTTTGCAGGTACGCCATTTTCAATAGCAGCAGCTCCAACATATCCTTCGAATTTGTCGTAGTTAGCGTTAGTAGATTTCACTCCCATTCTTGGATTAGTTGCTGGGTTATGCGCATCCACCATGTTTAAACCTGAATACGTGTTAACTGGGTTAGTCCCTCCTGTATTGAAAGAGAAAAAGTCAGTTAAATTGTCTACTAAAATAGCTAAGTTAGTAGTGTTTCCTGCACCTACTTCAGCTAAAACTGGTGCAAAATGAGCCCCTAGGTTTCCTGGTGCATTGTTTTGCACATCGGCTACGATTAAACCTACTGTAGTATTCACTACTTTTCTGTAGCTTAATCTACCTTGCTCAATCATTTGTCCAGCATTATCTGGATCAGCTACCATAGTAGTACCACCTAATCTTGCATAGATAGAAGGTTTTTCTGGTGCAGCAACTGTTGCGTCATCATCGTTACACGATGTCATAAAAAAGGCTCCGAATAATAGGGCCAATGCCGACAATTTTGAAAATTTAGTCATAGTAAAAATATTTAAAGATTAATTAAAAACAGATTGTACGAATTTGGTAAACTTGTAACTTAGTCCATCCTTTTTAATAACAGGACAAACTTGTTTACTAGCTAGATTTGCAGGAAGCACAAAACGAGAGGCCTTGTAATTTTCCTTTTGCATTAATTGATTGAAAACTTTTTTGGAATCAGCTACTCGGTTGTCATGAAAATAAACAACTACATTGTTTTTCACAATGATATCGCTTTTCACGCCATCAATAGATAATAAATGTTTTTTCACTTTGGCCGTAGAAAGTGAATCGAAGGGTTTATCAAAATCAATACGACTGATTTGAATGGTAGCACTTTCAATAGGTCTGGCATTTGCTATGTGGTAAACCAAAATGGCAAAAAACAAAAAGGCCAAACCGAAAACGGAAAGCAGAACGATTTTAATTTTTTTATTAATTCTCATAGTATATCTTTAGTTCTTCTAATTTACGAAAAAAAGACATCTATGGATTTAAACAAATGTGAAATTTTATTTATTTAACAAATGTTCTATGATTTTATTTTCTGATAACGATTTGATTTTCACTACTTCTGTAGTGTTTTCATTCGGGATAGTCATGGATAAAACGTAATGTTTTATTTTCCATTTTCCGTTTTGATCCAAAATTAAAATGCCACTTCCTCGGCATATTTTCATTTGAGTATCTAGCAATTCATCAAACCAAACAGTTTTCTGATCAGATGAAAAATAAACATTTCTTTGCAAGGATTTAAAATTCCAAGCTTTACCTTTTTCGAAGTAAGGCGCGGCAAATTGCATAAATTCTTTTTTGTTCCAATTTTCTGAAGCATCTGTACCAATATAAACAGCATCTTCACTCATCCCATCAAAATACGCTTTAAAATTTGCTTCTCCTGCAGCTTGGTGCCATTCATTTAAAAACAAATGAATGTTAGAAATTTCCTTTGTGTTATTTTTAACATCATGAGAAGCACAATTAAATAACAAAAATCCGAAACACAGGATGCCAATTTTTTTCATTCCAATAATTTTTTAGATACTGTACTACTTGCAATTTTAGAAGCTATAAAACCTAATACCAGTAGTGTAGCCAATACAATAAAAATATTTTTAATTTCGAAAACCACTGGATAAGCCAAAGAAGGCGTAATCATGATAAGTTCAAATTGTTGCTGAACTAATACAACAATAACACCTAGGAACAAACCTAATATTCCACCAAAAATTGTGATAATATTTCCTTGAAATAGAAATATGTTTTTTAAGTGTTTTATTTCTGTTCCTAAATTATAAAGTGTTTTCAAGTTGTTTTTCTTTTCGATTATCATCATAATTATCGCACCTACTAAATTGAATAAAGCTATGATAATAACCAAAGTAAAAATCAAGTATACTGCGATATTTTCAGTGTTTAACATCTTATACAAAGCATCATTTAATTGCGCTCTATTTTTGAGTTTCACTTGATTTGGAAAAATCTTTTCTAATGTAGCAATTGCATCAGATTCGGAAACTTGATCCGCTAATTTAAAATCGATATAAGTCAATTGATTTGGCTTGTAATTTAACAAACCTTGTGTTAAAGATAGGGATGCAAAAATATACTTCTCATCAATATCTTCACTAACCTGAAAAATACCAGTAGTTAATAAAGGAGAAGAATTAAAAGCATCCGTAGGATTTTCAATTAAACCAGAGCCAGGCTTGGGAATATAAACTTCCAAAACATTATTGAAATCTAATAATCCCAGTGCTAATTTTCTTGAAATTCCAGATCCTACAACTACTTGATTGGTAGAAGGCGCTAACCAATCTCCAGCATAAATGTATTTATCAAAACCATTAACCGCACAAAAATTAGCATCGACACCCTTTAAATAAGCTATCTGTTCTTTGTTTTTATAATAGAACAAGGCGCGTTCTTCTACAATTTTAGTATATTTTTTAAATTTTTTACTTTCTAAAATTTGATTTTCTTGTAGATCTGAAAGGAAAAAGGATTTTCCTTTTAAAGTTTCCATGCGTAAATCGGGATCCGTAGCATTTGTAAAACTCATACTAAAATCACGCAACCCACTAAAAACGGAAAGCACCACAAACAATGCCATGGCGCCCACTATAATACCTAATGAAGCAATACTAGTTATAATATTAATAGCCGTAGTTTTAGACAAACTAAATGCATATCTTCTGGCTATGTAATATGGAAAGTTCAAATTATGATCTTTTTCTTTTTTCTAATAAATCTGGATTTTCAATAGGATTTTCTTTACCAGAAAGGGCATTGTCAATTTTTTCAATGTAATCTAAACTATCATCTATAAAGAAAATTAAATTGGGTACACGTCTTAATTGTAATTTCACACGTTGTGATAAATCATGTTTAATTAAAGGTGCATTGCTTTTTATTGCAGCTAATAATTCCGGCCCTTTTTCTGAAGGGAAAACGCTTAAATAAACTTTAGCGATTGATAAATCGGAAGTTACATTTACTTTTGAAACAGAAATAATCAAATTAGAAATTGAATTTTTTCTAATCTCACCTTGTAATATATCTACTAAATCTGTTTGCAATAATGCACCAATTTTTTTTTGTCTATTTGTTTCCATTTGGCAAAAATACAATTTTTACAAACAAAAAAAGCAGATTTACATTTTTGAATGATTAATTTTGCCAGTAAAGACAAAAAATATGAGAAAAATAGAACATATAGGTATCGCCGTGCGTGACTTAGAACAATCCAATGACTTATTTTCGAAACTTTTTGGAGCTCCTGCCTACAAAACAGAAGCTGTAGAAAGCGAAGGAGTAAAAACCTCTTTTTTTATGTGTGGACCCAATAAAATTGAGTTATTAGAAGCTACGCACGCTGATAGCCCAATTGCAAAGTTTTTAGAAAAAAAAGGAGAAGGCATTCATCACATCGCTTTTGATGTAGCTGATATTAATTCAGAAGTTGAAAGACTAAAAAAGGAAGGATTTACCGTTTTAAACGAAACACCTAAAAAAGGAGCCGACAATAAATTAGTTGTTTTTTTACACCCTAAAAGTACCAATGGGGTTTTAATTGAATTATGTCAGGAAATAGCTATTTAACAACAAGTTATCTTTTTTACAAAAAATAGTTGCAAAAAAAGTTTGCAATAAATAGAAATTAGCCTTAATATTGCAGTCTCAAACCGGTCCTATAGCTCAGCTGGTTAGAGCACCTGACTCATAATCAGGTGG
>CAZULO010000155.1:0-7268 GCA_964621245.1 uncultured Flavobacterium sp. | reverse complement strand
CACCTACTGCCAATCCTGTTCTATCTTCTGTGGTAACTCCGCCACCCCAATTGAATGTATAGGGTGCCGTTCCTCCTGAAGGTGTTATGTTAATAGCTCCATTTGAACCACCATTACAAGAAACATTAGTTACTACAGAAGATGCCGAAACTACTGTTGGTTGCGTTACTGTAAAATTACGAGTAGTAGTACAACCTACAGCATCTGTTATGGTTACAGAATAAGCACCTACTGCCAATCCTGTTCTATCTTCTGTGGTAACTCCGCCGCCCCAATTGAATGTGTAAGGCGTAGTTCCTCCTGAAAGTGTTAAATTAATAGCTCCATTTGAACCACCATTACAAGTAACATTAGTTACTACAGCAGTTACTGATACAACAGTATTAATTGTTACTGCAACTGAAGTTCTAGCACTTTCACAACCGCTTACTGTTTGTGAAGCAAAATAATTTCCGCTTACTAAAGCTGTTGTTGTCCCTAATGCTGTTCCGCCTGTAGAGGCAGTATACCATTTAATATCTGTTCCTGATGCTACCAAGTTGGCAACTGTTGCGCCGTTACACAACGTTTGTGCACTGCTGGTTGGTGCTGCTGGTGTTGGGTTAATTGTTACTGTAACTGGTCTTCTTATACTTTCACATTGACTACTAGTTTGTGTTACATAATAAGTTCCGTTAGCTAAAACAGTTGTTGAAGCCAGAGCGGTTCCTCCCGATGATAAAGCATACCATTTAATAGTTGCGTTAGCAATATTGATTGTTGCTACCAAGTCAGCAACTGTTGCTGCGTTACAGAATGTTTGTTCTGCGGGAGCAAATGGAACACCTACAAATGGACAAGGAGTAACGTCATATACCCGCACATGACCCACTTGATAGTCGTTCCCGTTATTATAGGGTGCTCCAATAGCTACTGTTAAACCATCAGAAGATAAAGAAACGCAAGATCCACTTTGATCATTTGCAGCTTCGCCATTGATGTCGGTACGCACTTGTGTCCAAGTGTTTGCTGTGTTACTGAATACTCTGACATGGCCACTATCGAAACCGTTTCCACTATTAGAGATTGCTCCAATAGCAACAGTTAAACCATTCGCAGATAAAGAGACCGATGAACCACTTAAATCTCCTGCTGCCTCTCCATTGATGTTGGCGCCAACTTGTATCCACGAGCCAGATGAAAGTCTATAGATACGCACGGTACCACTATTTGTTCCATTGCCACTATTACGCGATGCTCCAATAGCCACTCTTGAGCCATCGGATGACAAAGAGACACTAATTCCACTATTATCTCCTGCTACTTGACCGTCAATATCAGCACCTACTTGTGTCCATGTACCTGAAATGTTTTGGTAAATACGCACATGACCCTCCTGAAAGCCATTTACACCATTAAAAGGTGCTCCAATTGCTAGTCTATTGCCATCTGAAGACAAAGAGACACTTGTACCACTAGCATCAAACGCTGCTTCTCCATTGATACCTGCACCCACTTGAGTCCAGATACCCGAAATATTTTTAAAAACCCTCACTTGTCCTGACTGAACGCCGTTTCCACCATTTTCAGGTGCTCCAATAGCCAATGTACTGCCATCTGACGATAACGAAACGGAAGCACCACTAAAATCTCCTGCTGCCAGGCCATCAATGTCTGTACCTACTTGTGTCCAAGTACCCGAAATGTTTCTATAAACTCGGACATGACCACTACTGCTGCCGTTACCACTATTATTTGGTGCACCGATAGCCACTGTGGTACCATCTGACGACAACGAAACAGAAGCGCCACTATTGTCTCCTAACGCTTCGCCATTGATATCGGCACCCACTTGTGTCCAACTCCCAGATACATTTTTGTAAATTCTTACGTGACCAGCATAGAAACCATTGCCGCTATTATTGGGTGCGCCAATAGCTACTGTAGTACCATCTGCAGATATGGAAACGCTTGCTCCACTTCGATCACTTGTTGCTTCGCCATTAATGTCTAAACCAATTTGCGTTTGCGCATTGATTTGGCTTGTCACAAAAAACAAGAAAACCATTATTATGGTTGTCCACAACTTTTTTTTAGTAAAAAACCGAATTGGTTCTTTTTGTGATTTTTTTTCCATTTTTTAGTTTTTAAATTGAGATTACAAAATTGGTTAAATGAGACAAAAAATCATATAAGGGGAAACCCCTGATTTTACACAAAAACTTTTTTTTTAAAGTGAAATAAATACTTTTGTTAAAAATTATTTGAAAAATGAAAATATCGTTTTCCCTACTTCCACTCATCATTAGCATATTTTGGCTAACTTCTTGCGTAAATAAAAAAGATGAACTATATATCCAAAAAAAGCCTGTAGATGTGCAAATGGATTCGGTTGCCCTTTGGCTTAAAAACGAGAATAATTTTTTTAAATACAATTATGAAGATGTATTTAACAACTATTATGAAGATAAAATAAAAAATAAAAATTTTCAAGTGGCAATGGCTACGCTAAAAAATGTTTCAGAAAACGCCATCAGATTAAACTCTTTCAAAAAACCTTTTAGAGATAAAATAGCCTTTTTTTCTAACAATTACAGATCAAAAATAGCCAACCAAAACGAGTTACTCTTTTTGAATATGCATTTAGGTAAGTATTATATGGATAAAAGTGAGTTTGAAAAAGCCATACTTTTTTTTAGTTTAGGAACGAAACAACAAATTGTTGACTTCGAAACTTGTAATACAGCGGCAACAAGTTTTTACTATATCGCATTTTGTTATTTTTGTTTGGGACAACAAGATTTAGCTATTCAAAATAATTTAAAAGCACTAGAATTATTTAAAAAAACAGACAGAACAGATGCATTGGGTGGCATTTATTCTAATCTATATGCCATTTATCTTGCGACAAAAGATTATAAAAATGCAGAAAAATATTTGAACAAATCCTCCTATTATTTGAAACTAAACAAAGAAAAAAATCTAATGAACATATACAATATGTTGTTTAATAAATTTCAGCTATATGATGAAACTAATCAATTAGAAAAAAGACGATTATTGACGGATTCTACATTAGCAGCCTTCAAAAAAAGTAATTTAAATGATCTTTCGGTAAAAATTTCTCTATATCTTATGGATTTTACTGTTAAACTTGAAGATGGTAATTTAGATGCTGCAGACAAAATTTTAAATTCAATTAAATCAGACGTTAATGTATTAAATTCAGACTATACCACTGATGAATATAACATTGCTTTGGCACTACTTGAAATAAAAAAAATAGGGATTAAAAACACAAAATTGATTACCGATGCAATACCTACTCTAATGGAAAAGAGAGATTTTCAAAGCGTACAAAGTGCCTATACCATTTTATATGAAGATGCTATCAAAAAAAAGCAATTTAAAAACGCATTAGAATATTACGGACAATATCAACAAGCGTCTGATAGTCTTGGGAATCAAATAATGGCTCAAAAAGTAATGGAACTCAAAACCAAATATGAAACTGAAAAAAAAGAACAACAAATTGAATTACAAGAAAAAACTATTCTAAATAAAAACACGACAATTGCATTGTTAGCCTCTTTGTTTATTGGGATGTTATTGATCATTATAGTTTATGTTATACGTCAAAAACAAAAAAAATTAAAGGTTGAAAAACAAAATGCACAATTATATACCAAGCAATTATTAGAAAAAACAGAAGAAGAACGCAAACGAATTGCCAGCGATTTACATGATAGTGTAAGTCATGAATTACTAAGTTTGAAAAACTCATTTGAAGAAAAAACAGAAAGTACCAATACTAAAATTGATGCTATCATTAACGATATTCGTATCATTAGTAGAAATTTACATCCAGTAATGTTTGATAAAATCGGACTAAAAGCAAGTATTGAACAATTAGTGGAGCGAACACAATCTGTAAATGATTTCATGGTAACTGCCGAGGTGGAGTATGCAAAAAAACTAACAAATTCTGAAGAATTACAACTTTACAGAATCATACAGGAAGCACTATCTAATATTATTAAATATGCTAATGCCATTGCGGCAAAAATTACCATTATAGAAAAAAATAATAGTATATTTATTGAAATAAAAGACAATGGAAAAGGCTTTAATGTTTCTGAAAAACTAAACGGAAAAAATGCGTTCGGATTACATAATATTATTGAAAGAAGCCGAGCAATTGGTGGTGAAGCCAAAATTCAATCCGACACAAATGGCACAATTATAACAATTGAAATAAAAAATAAATAAGAATGATGTTTAGAAACTGGAATAAAATAATCGGATTCCTTATTATCTTATTGCTTACTCTATCGTGTACCAAGGAAAAAGATAGTAAAGTACTTTTCAAAGAAGAAATTCGTAAAAAAGAAGATGCAACTAGAGCTTGGCTTCATAAAGCAGAAAATTATAAAAAAAACAAAAATTATTTAGCTGTTTTTTATGCTTACTATAACCAGCTGCTTCAGAAAAAAAAATATCTAGAAGCTGCTGAAGTTTTAGATTTTACATGTATGTATTTGGCAGACTCTTATGATTTTAACGATAAATTCATGTCAGTTTTATATGAATTTGACAAAAAACACAGAACAAAAGTACCTAAGTTAAAAACCACTTTTGTAGATTCTTTCCTTGCTAATTTTTATTATGATACTTATGATTTAAAAAAAGTAGAAACGTATTTTAAAAAAATTACAAGTTTACAACCCAATGATTATGCTAGTTGTTATAATATTGCCAGAGCTTATTATGATTTGTCATACGTATATTATATTACTGGCAAACAAAATCTTAGTCTACAGGCAAATCAAAAAGCCTATGAATACTTTAGTGCTATAAACAATCCAAAAGGTTTGGCTTTTGTATATTCTAATTATGCGAATATATATGCGGCAATTGGAGACAAGAAAAAAGCCATTGAAAATGCCAACAAGGCCATAGAGTCCTACAAGAAAATTGATAATATTTACAATGTATATATCGGTTTAATTAATAAAATTTCAATTTATGAATATTTAGGTGATTCTCGAAAAGAAGTTTTAGTAGATTCTGTATATCAAGCATTTACTAAAGATACAGAACAAAGTGACGTTTTAAAAATGAAGATTTACAATTTCAAAGCTGAAAATTTAGTGCATCAAAACAAACTTGAAGAAGCTAAAACCATGCTTGATAAGTTAAAAAAAGTGGTGGATGAAATTAATTCTGAAGATTTAACCAAAGAATATACTGTAACACAAGCCTTGTATGAATTAAAAAAAACAGGTCGATATTCAAATAGTAACACTATAAAAAATACGTTGCCTCTTTTAATAACCAATCAACAATACGAAAAAGCGAAAATGTTTATGGGCGTTTTACAAAAAAATGCGATTGAAAATAACGATTATAAAAGCGCCTTACACTATGAGGAGGAAAAGAAAACAATAGATGATAGTATCGGAAATGTGATTGAAAGAGTTAAGATTGCAGAACTTGAAACTAAATATGAAACGCAAAAAAAGGAACAACAAATTGCGCTACAAGAAAAAACCATCTTAAATAAAAACACCACAATTGCCTTACTTGCCTCTTTATTTATCGGTTTATTTTTAAGTGTAGTAATTTATATGGTTCGACAAAAACAAAAGAAATTACAACTCGAAAAACAAAACGCACAACAATATACCAAACAACTATTAGAAAAAACAGAAGAAGAACGCAAACGAATTGCTAGCGATTTACATGATAGTGTAAGTCATGAATTACTAAGTTTAAAAAAATCTTTTGAAGAAAAAACAGAAAGTACCCACACTAAAATTGATGCTATTATTAACGATATTCGAATCATTAGTAGAAATTTACATCCGATACTATTTGATAAAATTGGTCTTAAAGAAAGCATTTTACAATTGGTAGAAAGAACCCAATCTGTAAATGATTTTTTAGTTACTGCTGAGGTGAATTACTTTCAAAAATTATCCACTTCAGAAGAATTACAACTTTACAGAATTATTCAAGAAGCATTATCTAATATTATCAAATATGCCAATGCCATTGCAGCAAAAATTACTATTCAAGAAAAAAACAATTCCATACATATTGAAATAAAAGACAATGGAAAAGGATTTAATGTTTCCGAAAAACTGAACGGTAAAAATGCGTTTGGTTTACATAATATTATTGAAAGAAGCCGAGCAATTGGTGGTGAAGCCAAAATTCATTCTGATAAAAACGGAACAATTATTACAATCGAAATAAAAAAATAACATGAAAATACTCATCGCAGACGATCATCCTTTTACTTTACAAGGCACAAAAAGTTTTGTAGAATCTTATGGTTATAAGGTACAAGATACTTGTTCCAATGGCATTTCTGCCTTAAATCTTATTCAATTACACCAACCAGATATTGCTATTTTAGACATCAACATGCCAGGCTTAGATGGTTTAGATGTGGCAAAAAAAGTACAAGAAACAAAACTAAAAACAAAAGTAGTATTGCTTACTATGCATAAAGAAATGACTATTTATAAAAAAGCAAATGAATATGGAATTTACGGTTATATTCTAAAAGAACACGCACAATCAGAACTAGAAAAATGCTTAATTGAAGTAGTAAAAGGAAATAAATATGTAAGCGAATTTTTAGAAGATGATTTAATTTCAATTTCCAAATCTAATTTAGGTGAAGGGGCTAATTTAACACTTTCTGAAAGAAAAATTTTGGAATTAATCGCACAACAAAAAACAAGTAAACAAATTGCAGAAGTATTATTTTTATCCGAAAAAACAATAGAGGGCCATCGTTCTAAAATTATTGAAAAATTAGGCCTCCCAAAAGAAAAAAACGCATTATTAAAATGGGCGATGCAACAACAATTTTAAATTCTTGGCTTATTTAATCTTCTGTCATACAACACAATGCTTCCTGCAATAGAAACATTTAAACTTTTTTCCGAATTAAATTTCACTAAATGATGACATTTTTCCATGGCTTTTTTAGTCATACCATGATCTTCCGCGCCTAATAAATATACACAACGTTGTGGATGATGAAAAGTTTCTAAATCTACAGCGGTTTCGTCTAATTCCACACCAACCAAACGCGCACCTTTTGGTAAGTGTTCGTAAAAGGCTTCAAACGTATCGTAATGAAAATATGGAATCATCTTTACAGCATTATGCGTATCACAAGCTTGTTTGGCATAGCGTTTCCCAATAGTAAAAATAAAACTCGCTCCAAAATTTTGAGCTGTACGCCAAAGCATGCCCAAATTTTCAGGAGTTTT
>CAZULO010000154.1:0-7271 GCA_964621245.1 uncultured Flavobacterium sp. | reverse complement strand
TGGAGTGATGTGATTTTCTCTCTTTTACCTTTTGTGCTTTTTATAGCTTTCTTTTATTTTATATCGAAAAGAATGTCTGGTGGAGCCGGAGGTGGTGGACAAATATTTAGTATAGGAAAATCTAAAGCTAAATTATTTGATGAGAAAAACGACGTTAAAGTGACGTTCGAAAATGTAGCAGGTTTAGAAGGAGCTAAAGAAGAAATTCAAGAAATTGTTGAATTCTTAAAAACACCTGAAAAATATACAAGTATAGGTGGTAAAATTCCTAAAGGTGCTTTATTAGTTGGGCCTCCAGGTACAGGTAAAACATTATTAGCGAAAGCAGTTGCTGGCGAAGCTAACGTACCATTCTTCTCGCTTTCAGGTTCTGATTTTGTAGAAATGTTTGTGGGAGTAGGAGCTTCGCGTGTTAGAGATTTGTTCAAACAAGCTAAAGAAAAATCTCCTGCTATTATTTTTATTGATGAAATTGATGCTGTAGGTAGAGCACGTGGTAAAAATAACATGTCGGGTAGTAATGACGAAAGAGAAAATACACTAAATCAGTTGTTAACAGAAATGGATGGTTTCGGTACTAACTCAAATGTAATTGTTTTAGCCGCAACAAACCGTGCTGATGTTTTAGATAAAGCATTAATGCGGGCTGGACGTTTTGACAGGCAGATTTATGTGGATTTACCAGATATTAGAGAGCGTAAAGAAATCTTCGAAGTACATTTAAAACCAATTAAAAAGTCGGAAACATTAGATACTGAATTTTTAGCCAAACAAACTCCTGGTTTTTCAGGTGCTGATATTGCTAATGTATGTAATGAAGCAGCCTTAGTGGCAGCAAGAAAAGATAAGAAAGCAGTTGACAAACAAGACTTTTTAGACGCTGTAGATAGAATAGTTGGTGGTTTAGAAAAGAAAAACAAAATCATAACTAAAGCAGAAAAACATGCTATTGCGATACACGAAGCAGGTCATGCTACCGTAAGTTGGATGTTAGAACATGCAGCACCTTTAGTAAAAGTAACTATTGTTCCTCGTGGTCAAAGTTTAGGAGCCGCTTGGTATTTACCAGAAGAAAGACAAATCGTAAGAACAGAACAAATGTTAGACGAAATGTGTGCCACTATGGGTGGAAGAGCAGCAGAAAAAGTTGTTTTTGATAAAATTTCAACTGGCGCCTTGTCTGATTTAGAAAAAGTAACTAAACAAGCTCGTGCTATGGTTACGGTATATGGTTTAAATGATAAAATTGGTAATATTACGTATTACGATTCTTCAGGGCAATCGGATTATAATTTTTCTAAACCGTATTCGGATGATACAGCTAAGGTTATTGATGCAGAAATTTCAGACTTGATTGAATCACAATATCAAAGAGCCATTTCAATTTTATCTGAAAACAGAGCTAAATTGGAAACGTTAGCGGCGGTTTTAATTGAAAAAGAAGTAATTTTCAAAGATGATTTAGAAGCTATTTTCGGAAGCAGACCTTTTGAAGTGTTATCTTAAACTCTCACAATATCAAATACTAAGCTATGTCAAAATCTTAAAATTCTGACAGTTTGAGTTATTAACAATCATTTGTATAAAAAATCTTAACCTAAAAGTAATTTTAAGTTAAGATTTTTTTATATTTGGACCTTAAGAATGTTTACAAGTTAAAAATGAATATTTTCAAAAAGATATTTGGCAGTCAGGACGATACCGATCAATCGGATAAAAACGAAATGAAAAGTCAATATACACCAGACATAAATACGCCGGTAGACGAACTTTTTACTATTAATTTTAAAAATAATGGTGGTAAGTTTATTTATTGTGAATCTATGAATGAAGTTCATGAAAATTTTGAAAATATATTAGAAGAAAACGATTGGTTTGAAAATGAAGTTCAATGTTTTGATTCCAGATTATTTCATTTTTTAGATGAGAATCGTTTGGAATATACAAATAGTTCCAATCCAACATTCTTTTTTACCTCTTGTGAAAACTTAATTGCAGATGAAGGTTCTATACTTTTTTCATCCAAACAGTTAAAGCATTTTAAAATTGAAGAGTTTCCAACAAATATTATCGTTTTTGCCTCTACCAGTCAATTGACTCAAAACAAAAGTGACAGCATGAGAAGCATCAAAAACAAATACGATAAAGAATACCCAACAAATATTACTGCTATTAAGTATTTTGAAAAAGCAAAAGAAGAAGATTTTCTTCACTATGGGAGTTGCCATAAAAACCTATACTTAATACTCTTAGAAGATTTATAATATGAGTGAAAATCTGACAAGAGCAAGTAGTGGTGTAATTTATATTGCATTACTTATATTTTGCACACTTTTTTCGCCAATCTCCTTTCATATTTTATTCACCATTTTTATGTGTTTAAGTATATATGAGTTTTCTAAAATGACACAATACAAGTACTATTATTTATTTGCTATTGGTGGTATTTTTATTTCAATTTTATTCTTCATAAGTCAACTTCCACCGATCAATTTGGTTTATATCGCCTCTGGTTGTGTAGTTTTTAACCTTCTTTTGTTGTTTAATTTGTTCCAAAACAAATCTTTTCATAAATATCACAAGACTTCAAGTCATTTGTTTTTATACATTACATTGCCATTTATTTTGTTGTTGTCCCTACCTAATTTTATAAAACCTGCTAAATATGAAATTGTATTAGCTGTTTTTATTTTAATTTGGTGTAATGATACTTTCGCTTATTTGGTAGGAAAATCGATTGGTAAAACTAAGTTGTTAGAACGCGTTTCACCTAAAAAAACGGTTGAAGGTTTTGTCGGAGGGATATTTTTCACTGTAATTGCTGCCGTAATTATGAGTAGATTTTATGATTTTTTTAACGTAACTTTGTGGATTATTACCGCTTTTGGAGTTGGGATTTTTGGTACACTAGGTGATTTGGTAGAATCTAAATTCAAAAGAGAAGCAGGTGTGAAGGATAGCGGAAACATTATGCCAGGTCACGGTGGAATTTTAGACCGATTAGATAGCGTTATTTTTGTTATTCCGTTTTTGTATATATTATATTTAATTTATTTTGCTTATTATGTTTAAGTTTCATCCAGAAGGATCTAAAATTATCTTAGTCGCAACATTAATTACCGTTTTAGGAATTTTTGGTGTAGATACTTTATTGCACGATCATAAAATTTTTAGAATTGTTGTACAATGTGTTTTGTTGTTTTTATTAATTATGATTCTTCAATTCTTTAGAGATCCAAAAAGAATAGCAGATAATAGCGACAATCACGTATTAGCACCAGTTGATGGGAAAGTTGTCGTTATTGAAGAAGTATTCGAATCAGAATATTTTAAAGATAAAAGATTAATGGTTTCTATTTTTATGTCGCCAATAAACGTTCACGTAACAAGATATGCGGTAAATGGAATCGTAAAGTACAGCAAATATCATCCTGGTAAATTTTTAGTAGCTTGGCATCCAAAAGCCAGCGAAGAAAATGAAAGAACAACAGTAGTGATTGAAAACCGTGTATATGGTGAAATTTTGTACCGACAAATTGCGGGTGCTTTAGCTAAACGTATTGTAAATTATGCCGAAGAAGGGACAAGAGTTGTGCAAGGTGCTGATGCTGGTTTTATTAAATTTGGATCTCGTGTAGATTTATATTTTCCAATTGGAACGCCAATTAATGTGAAACTAGGCGATAAAGCTGTAGGAAATAAAACAATAATTAGTAAAAAATAAATGAGTGAATTGTCTTTAGATCAACGATTTCAGGATGCCATTCGAAATGCTAACGAAAAAATTCCTAAAATTTCTGTGCCGCAAGATGTTCAGTTAGTGCTTTATGCGTATTACAAGCAGGCACTTTCTGAAAATATTAGTTATGGACATCACGGATATGAATCGGATGAATTAATTACTGCTTTTAAACAGAATGCTTGGATGCAAGTACGTCATTTGAGTGCTGATGAGGCCAAAGAAAAATACATTGAAATAATCAATCAAATGTTAGAAGATAGACAGTAATGTTTATCTTTTTTATTTAATATCCCTTTAAAATTTTACTTATGAAACATGTATGTCAATTGGTAACAACCGTTTTTCTATTGAGTTTGTTAAGTTGTAAGAAAGAAAAAGAATTAATAGAAGTAACTTTGCCAGAACCAGAAAAAGTAGAAAAAACTGTTTTAAGCAAGCCTGAAGATGTCAAAGCAGAAGCTGCAGATGGTGCTTTTCAAATGAAAGGTTTACCTTATGCTTATGATGATTTAGAACCTTTTATCGATGCTAAAACTATGGAAGTTCATTATTCTAAACATTTTTTAGGGTATTGTAATAAATTGAATGCAGCTGTAAAAGGTACAGAGTGGGAATCAAAATCAATTGAAGAGATTCTTAAAAAAGCAGATATATCGTTACCAGAACTTAGAAATAATGCCGGAGGATATTATAATCATATGCTTTTTTTCGACATATTAAGTGCTAATGGAGGAGAAGCATCAGATGAAATTCTTACGGCTATCACCACAGATTTTGGTTCATTAGAAGTTTTTAAAGAACAGTTTACTACAAGCGCACTTCAGGTTTTTGGTTCAGGTTGGGTTTGGTTGGTAAAAGATGCCTCTGGTAAATTGGTGATAACTACAACATCAAATCAAGATAATCCTTTGATGCCTAAAGTAGCTGTAAAAGGCACACCAATTTTAGCTTTGGATGTTTGGGAACATGCGTATTATTTAAAACACCAAAACAGACGAAAAGACTATATTGATGCATTCTTTAATCTAATCAATTGGAAAAAAGTGAATGAAAAATATAAGGTAGTTGTTACAAGTTTAAACTAAATAAAAAAGGCTCCAAATTGGAGCCTTTTTTATGTTTGAATTTTAATATTATCTAAGTTGGAAACTAGTTTTAGAAACATTTGCTCCTGTTTTGTCAAATACATTTACAAAATACGTTCCTGAACTTATGTTTTTAACAGGTAAGTCTTCCTGAACTTGAACGGTTTTATTTTCATATTTAACAGTTTTTTCAAAACTATAGGATAAATAGTTTGCACCAAAAGTTTCTGATTTTTTTTCTCCTAACACATTGTTTTTACTGTCAATAACTTGTACGTAATATGTTCTGTCTCCTGTTTTAGCAACTTGGTTTTCGGCAATGGTAAAACTAATTTTTAAAACATCAGCACGAGTAGCTTTGTCAGTATCTATTTGTTTACCTGAACTTTTTTGTTTTACCGCTAGAGTAGTTAAGTTTAAAACAGATAATTTTTGTGCTTTTTCAACTGTTTTAGTTAAGTTTTCATTTTTTGCGACTAACGTGTCATTCGCTGTTTTTACATTAGAAAGTACCACAATAGTACTGTCCAAGTTTTTTGTTAACCCTGAATTGGCTTCTTTTAAAACATTGTTTTCAGCAATTAAATTATCCATTTCACGTTTCAGTTTTACATACTGATTCTTGTATTTGGATAATTCAGCTACGCTACCATCTGATTTCTTTATTTTTTCTAATAATTCCACAATTTTAGCTTGCTCTTCTTCTAATTCTCCTTTTAAAGAAGTGTTGTCGGCAATAGCGGTGTCGTATTCAGCAATTTTAGCTTCTAATTCTGCCTGAAATTTTTCTTTTTCAGTCATTGTTTTAGTTAAACTAGAATCAACTTCACTCTTATCTTGGTTCAGTTTGTACACATAGGCTAAACTTCCCATTAGTAATAAGGCTAAGACAACAATTGCGGCTTTTAATCCAGAATTTCTGGGGTTGGATTGATTTAGTTCCATAATAATTTGATTTAGGTTATTTTTACAAAAATAAAATTTTATTTATTTCTTACACTATATAACGTAATGTATCTTGAAAATATTATATTTGAAATCCAAATAAAAAGTTAAAATGTACAAATTAAATGTTTTCAGTTCTAAAGATTTAGTCAAAATTACACAACACAGAAGTGGTGAGATTAAATTTGGTGAAAAAATTAGTACGGTTCCCGCAAATGAGGATTGGATTGAATTCATCACAAATTGTGAAGCAAAATTTGTATTAATTGGTTTGCCCGAAGATATTGGGGTAAAAGCAAATTTAGGACGACCAGGAACAGCTTCAGCTTTTGAAAGTACTCTAAAAAGTTTGGTGAATTTTCAACACAACAAATTTGGAAAAGGTAGTGAATTGGTGGTTTTAGGAGAAATGAATTTTAGCGAAGAAATGACAGCTGCTCAAATCCTTGATCCTTTAGATAAAGAAGACCGAAAAAAACTATTCCAATTGGTTGAAACTATTGATAAAGATGTTTCCTTTGTCATAAGCACCATAGTAAAAGCCGAAAAAATACCCATTATCGTTGGTGGAGGTCATAATAATGCCTATGGAAATATTAAAGGTTTAGCTTTAGCAAAAGGAATACCTGTTAATGCTATAAATTTTGACGCGCATACTGATTTTAGAATTATGGAAGGCCGTCATAGCGGAAATGGTTTTACCTACGCTTTTGAAGAAGGTTTTTTAAAAAAATACTTTATTTTTGGTTTGCATGAAAATTTTGTATCCAAAAGTGTTTTTAATACCTTGAAAGCTATTGAAGAAAGAGTAAAATATGTAACTTATGAAGAAATTGCTGTGCGGAAATCAAAAAGTTTTTCTACAGAACTTGAAAAAGCAGCTCGGTTCATAAGTACTACTCCTTTTGGTTTAGAATTAGATTTAGATGCAATACCAAATATTCCTAGTAGTGCGATGACTTTAAGTGGTTTTAGTGTAGAAAAAGCGCGTCATTTTGTTCATATGCTGGGAAAAGAAGAACAGGCAAGTTATTTTCATATTTGTGAAGGTGCGCCTGATTTAGATGGGTCGAATAACTCTCATTTGACGGGTAAATTGATTGCAACCTTTATTTTAGATTTTATAAAGAGTAAAAGACTAGACGAAAACTAAGGAAATTAGTCATGTAAAAAAAACTTTATAATTTTTGTAAAAAAATGTTGGATTTCGAAATTGAAGTTTTAAATTTGTAAAATCAAGAAAAGAATGATGTTGAAATGAGCGAATTGTCAAAAGTTATTGATTCTTTAGAAGTCAAGTTCTTTAAATTATCTAAAAAATTAGAAAATTTAGAACTTATAAACGAAAGTTTAGCTAAAGAATTAGAGGCTTTAAAACAGACTAATCAACTCGAACAAGATAAAGTGAATACTTTAAAAAACGAGTTGGAAAGCTTACGAATTGCAAATTCTCTTCTAGGCAGTGAAGAATACAAGAAAGAAACAAAACTGAAAATAAA
>CAZULO010000153.1:0-7284 GCA_964621245.1 uncultured Flavobacterium sp. | reverse complement strand
TTTTTATCAAGGCTAAATGTTGTTACAGCATTTGTAACATAACTACAAACGTAAAGTTTTGATTGATCTTTGCTAATTGCTGTCCAACATGCTTCATCAATTACATTTCCACCACCAGTTGTATGGTTTGAAACCTTTTTAAGTTTCTTGTTGCCGTCTTTTAATACAACTAAACCATTATCGGATTTTTCATTAACTATGTTAAAATAGCTAACATATAAAGTTTCGGAATTATTATTCCAATTAAACCCAACTGCACCACTTAATCCAGATTCTTCGAAAAACCTAGGATTTGAAATATTGCCATTTTCAAAATCATAAACATATACTCGGCTAGAGTGCATTTCTTTCAATGATGGCTCTTTTGCAAAAAAGTGTGGAATACCCCATAATGTTACAGCAATTTTTTTTCCATCCGGACTAAATTTAATATCTGCAGGGCCACCATTTTCACGAACGTATTCACTTAGCGTTTTTTGAAAAATTAGTTCTCCATTAGACATGTTTAGTTTAAACAATTCAAGAGAACGATCTTTATCAGAAACATCGGCAGCTTTTAGATTAGTGGCCAAAAAGGCATCACTAGGATAACGCTTTAACTTATCGTTCTCATAAAGAACTGTTGGAGTCCCCCATTGATTTCCTACTATAACCCAATACTCATTTTTGTCTTCTGAAACAGGTGTAAAATCAATTGTAACCGGTCTGTTCCCTTCAGATTTAACAATGGATACGAAAGATAGATCTCCATTTTTTTTGTTTACTTTAAAAACAGAGATTGTATTATCCCCTGGATTTGTTGTAAGTAAAAAATCTCCAACAATTTTTAAATTCCCTTGAGCGTCGTAATCTCCATGAGCTGGTGCTTCATGACTAGAACCTCCTTTACCTTTAGTAGGATATACCTTTTCGTTCCCAACAGAACCATCACTGAAGCGAGCGAGCTGAACAACTTGATTTTCCCCTTCTCCATTTGTAGTAGTGTATAGATAACCTACTACTTTAGCAGTATTTCCTTTAGCATTTGAAGAGTTAGATTCCCCATTACTGTTTTTTTTGCATTGTAAACTAGTAAAGCTAATGGCAAGCAAGAAAACATACATAAAATTAAGTCTCATAACTAAATTATTTTATTATTCTTAATATTTTATTATTTTACGTGTCTTTCAAAAACCTCTCCAACAGACACATCGTAGCTTTCAAAAATTTCTGTTTTACCACGTTCTTTGTATTTTTTATGCTCTGGATGTTCATCCCAAATTAAAAATGATTCTTTGTCTTTAAAATACACGACTAACATATTATGTCCGTTTTCACCTGTAAAAACTTCGTGGTTTATGTATCCATCAATCATAGACACATATTTTTGTGCATGACCGTAGAGATTGTTAAATTCTTCTTGAAATTTTGGATTAACTTTATGCTTAAATACACCAACTATCATAATTTACTTTTTAATTTATCTTTATATAATTCTTTAAATTTTCTTAGTTTTGGAGCTATGACCGCAGCGCAATAAACGTTTTTATCTCTGTTTTCGTCATAATAGTTTTGATGATAATCTTCAGCGGGATAAAATTGTTCAAACTTAGCCAGTTCCGTAACTATCATATCGTCATAAGCAGATTGAACATCTGCAATAGCTTCCATTGCACTGATTTTTTCTTCTTCATTTCTATAAAAAATCACACTTCTGTATTGAGTCCCTTTGTCAGCTCCTTGTTGGTTCAGCGAAGTAGGATTGTGTGTGCTTAAATGAATTTTCACAAGATCTGAAAAAGAAATTTCATTAGGATTGTAGGTGAATTCAATGACTTCAGCATGTCCAGTTATTCCTGAGCAAACTTCTCTGTACGTTGGATTTGATATTTGCCCACCACTATAACCACTTTCAACTTTTTCGACTCCGATTAAATGTTGAAAAATCGCCTCGGTGCACCAAAAGCATCCACCTCCAAAAGTTGCCTTTTTAAGGATTGAGTCATTTTTTTTTAAGGCTACCGCATTCATACAGTATCTCAACCCACTTGGCATTGGACCATCTTGAAACACATGGCCAAGATGAGCATCACAAATATTACAAGTCGCTTCGATACGATACATGCCGTGCGATTTGTCTTTGTGGTAAGCTATAACATTATTTTTTAACGGTTGTGTAAATGACGGCCAACCAGAACCAGAATCAAATTTTTCACCCGAATCGAAAAGCGGAGTATCACAACAAACACAGTTGTATTGGCCTGGTTCAAAAAAAGAGCACATACCTGAACTATGAGCTCTTTCTGTACCCTTTTCTCTCGTAATATAATACTGTTCATCCGTCAATATCGCTTTCCATTCTTCATTCGTCTTTTCAACCCTAGAATCTGGATTGGGATTTCCTTTATTTGCGTATTTGATTACATCTAGCCACTTTAGCATAATTTCTAATTTATTCTTGGTTTGTTAAAAGTTCCTGTATTTTTAGATTTATTCGTAACAACGCATTATTTGGATCAGATCCAAAAATAGAATAAACAACATTTAAGTCCTTATCAGTTATAATCCAATGAGGCGTTCCCCCCGCTTGATAATCTAAAAAAGTGGTATTGTAATTTGCATCTCTAAAGTATTCAAAATTAATATAGAACTCCGCTTTACAATCAATAAGCTCTTGATTACTAAAATCTACTCCTTCAAAATTTGTATGAATACCTACGACATTAATTTCATCTTTAAATTCTATATTCAACCAATTAGCAAATGGAATCGCGCGACCTTTACAGCCCGGACATCCTAAATTAAAAAAAAGAATCACTAATGGTTTTCCAGAATAGCTAAAAACATCACCAACCATTGATTGATTTATCGATTCAATATGCCAATTTTTGATTTTCATTTTTTAAAAAAATTTTTAAACAAAAGTTAAAGTAAATTTAGGAATATGGTTGTTAATTAAAGTTGTCATATTTCCTTAAAACTTGTCTTTTTTACCCTTTTGTATTAATTTCCTGTAAGAAGAAGGCGATATTTTAGTTTCTTCTTTAAAAAACCTACTTAAAGAATGAATGTCGCAGAAATTTAATTCTTCGGCGATTTCTTTAAGTGACTTCTCAGTTGTTTCAAGTAATTGTTTTATTAAGATTAAACGTCTATTTTTAATCTTTTGAGATGGTGGGGCACAATTATTTCGCTTTGAAATATTATAAAGGGTCTTTGGTGTTATACTTAATAAATTAGCATAACTTTTGACCTCTGTTATCTCTTTAAAATTTTCTTCAAGCAAAATGTGGAATTTCCTCAATACTTCGACTGCAAATTCACTATTTAATTTATTATGATCAATACTATTAATCTTCGTTACACACAAAAGGAAAATATAGTCTAGTAAGTTCTGAACAATTAACTCACTACTTTTACCATCTTTATTTACGAGATAGCTCAATACATCCCATGTATTCTCGAAGTGCTTGTCTTCAATCTTATTTGCCGAAAGCTGAAAACTTGTAATAAAAGTGCTACTATAGAAAAGAATATTATAAAATGAAATGATTTTTTGCAATTTATTCCTATATAAAAAATTTTTATTAATTATAAGAAATGCTATATCTGATGAATAATTAACCTCAACCTTAACAATATCGCTTATCAATGAAATTGAATTTTTTTTTATTTCATAGTCCTTATTATTGAAGCTTATTTTTATGTTTCCTGAAATATTCCAAATTAAAGCAAACTCGTTTTCTAGCTCTAAATTGATAATTTCACTAGTAGATATTTCTTTTGAGGAATAAATCTTAATTAATTCTTTAAGCTCATTAAAATATAAACCACTTTTCATGAATAACGTCCCTTTCTTTTAAGGCGCAAGTTATTTTTAATATCCATGACTATACTTGTTAAAAAGACCTAATTATTTGTTCAAATTTCCTTGTTGTACAGTAATTAGAAGCACTTCAAAAAAAAAGCGCATCACATCTCTGCAACACGACTTCACAAATCAACCCAAATCATTAAGCTATTTATTTATTATAGTTTTCATGACTTTACCTCCTTTAACATAGCGATATTCCTTTTTCAGAGTTTCGCCTTTTTTAACTCCTTCACACTTAATTACTACACTACAAATCTTTTTAGCAGAGATTCTTTTTTTCTTTTGATTTCACTTTTTTGGAACCATGATTTTTGATATTAGTTACTTGACTTCAAATGATAATTTCTTCTTCTTTTGCACACATACTACTTTTTTTGTAGAACATCGAGTATTTCAAACTGAGCTCATTTTCTCTGTTTTTCTCCAATATGGAAAACCGTTCTTAGGCTCTTGATGCGAAGAATAATGAATTACAGAAGTTAGATTATGCACCATTTTATTACCACCAACATAGTTCCATTTTCTTTGACATGAGATGAAGCGCCTAATTATTTTCTGATATTTGGTACGCAAGTAATATAAGTTAGGCGGCAGTAATTTTCAAATCTGTAATCAAATCAGTAATGATAACTTATTCCCTGTTACAAATTAAAAATTTTTAAAAGTAAGTCGATTTACTTTGTTGGGAATATCCAATAAAAATAAATAAGAAAATTATACCTTGTGATTTTTTATTCGATTTGGAAAACAAATTACAGTTTTAGAGGGAATAATAAAACACCTGATGATTGAGGGGGTTATTCTTTACAGCAAAAAAAAATGATTTGGAAAGTTTTGAAAAAAAGCCAAAACATTTGATTTGGTTTTTTTAGCGGAGAAAGAGGGATTTTTACCACTCTTATAATTTGCTATTTATCAGTGATTTGAAATACTTTTTAAATTAGGTAACCGACTTTACCCCTTTTAATCGTAAACATTCATTTCATTTGTGAATCGTAAATGTATTCATATTTAATGAAACAGCAAATAAAAGCTTATAAATATTGATTAATAGAATCAAAGAATAGTTAAAAATTAGATGTTTAATGGTTGTACAAGTCATTAGAATTCTTACAGATAATTTTCTTTAAAGAATTACTAATTCACATGCGAAGCTTTGCTTTATTTCTTCGTCTGATAAAGTGTTCGGTACACCAATACAAAGTAGGTTTCTCGGTCTTGAAATTGCAACATAAATCAATCGTTGTTTCTCTGTTGGCATTTCCTCTTTTAAAACAAAATCACTCAATGAAATATTATGCCCTTTACTATCTCCACTCAATATAAGAAATATAGAATCAAAAGTCATCCCCTTTACTTGATGAATAGTCGTGATAGGAAAGTTATTATCAGTGGTGGCTTTTTTAAAATGACTCCCAACCGCAGTATCTAAAATCGCTTTATCAAAGGTTGCAGTATTTCTTTTCCTCATTTTAAAATCAGGCTCATCAACTAACTTTAATTCCGTTTTCAAATATTGTTGAGTCTGAATTGTCCATTCCCTAAGAGATAAGTCAAACAATGGTAAATTTCTTATTAGATTAAATATAGCAGAATTCATCATTTTATCATTCTTCAGTTCTTGCTCTTTCTCTTTTAAGTCCATAAAAGAAATACCTGGAGATAAAAGTTCTATCAATATACGCCTTACTTTCCTAACGGCTTCTTTAATTTCATTAGATTGTAAATGTACTCTAGATTCAATTAAAAGATAAGGTAATGATGTAGTCCAAGGCGATAAGTTTTTTTCTTTACCAAGTAGTGAGTTTCTTAATGTATTTCCTCTAACAAGAATACTATTATTAACAAATTTATTATCATGGCATATTTTTTCATAGTTAGCAATTGATTCAGCATAATTCGTACTATCATATTTAATAATATGCAAAGGTAAATCGGTCTCCTCATCTATAACAGGTACGATTGCCTTATCTGTGGGACGTCTCAATAAACTAAAAACATCTATTATTTTTTTTGTTGAACGTCTATTTTCGGTCAAATAAATTCCATTCCAGTTAACTTTATCATCAAATTTTTGAAGAAACAGCTCTGGGCTTGCATCTCTCCATTGATATAGACACTGATATGGGTCACCAACTAAATCAATATTTTTTAATCCCCCATTATAAAGCAATTCCAAAATCGAATGCTGAATCTCAGAAGTATCCTGTGCTTCATCAATTATTAAATATGGAAATTTTGCTGCAAGGTATTTCCCTATTCTAGGAATTTTTTTCAAAATAAGATAAGCCAAAAAAGCAGAATCACTTGTTTTAAGTAGTCCCATATTTATCTGCATTGTTTTGATGGCCTTTGCATATTTTACAAATTCAACATCACCACTTTTATCATGTCCATCCCACGAATAGCTATTGTTAACTGTATAATCAATTCTACTCGGTGGAAATGCAAATAAATAATTTTTGTATGTTTTCATCAAAAACCCATTCGATTGAAAAATAAAATCTAAATAACTAGTGTCATCAATTATTCTATAACGTTTCCCAATATCCTTTAATTTGTGGGCGAATGGTAAAGTAATATAGGTATTTACAAAACTGTCGATTGTTGAAATAAGATGAGGATAAGGTAATGAAAAACCATTTATTTCTTTAAACTTTTCAGCAATTTCGTTTTTGGCAACATTAGTAAATGATAGACATACAACTCCAGCGTTTTTTGAAAATTGTAATTCCCAATTTTGAATTAGAGAATGGAGCTTGTGAGCCACAGTAGTTGTTTTTCCACTTCCAGGACAAGCATTAAGAATTACTTTTCCAAATGACTGTACATATACAACTTGTTCATCAGAAAGCGTCATACTCATTTTGATTTATAATTAATTAAATGAATAATTGATTTTTGAATGTATTCCGGAACAATAAAATTTGTTTTAGCTTTTTCAATATTTTCTGATAAGTAAACCGAAAAGTTTTGAGAAAACTCTGCTTTATTCGGCAAGGCTTTCCAAATAAGAATTTGCAATTGGCTTAATTCAATTTCTGTTATATCGTCCCCAGTAAATGATTCTAAAATCTCTTTAATTTTTGAAATCTTTTTTGTGATAGATTTATCCTGTGATAAATATTCCCAAAGTATATTTTCAGAAATTTGCTTTTTTGACTTTGAAATATTTTCCTGAATAAGTGTAAACTCAAATGTTTTATATGAGAAATTCAAATTAATTTTATCAGGAACGCTTTTTATTACTTCTGAAATATTCTTAATCCTTGTAGTTTGAGTTCCGGCTTTTATGTTTTCAAAAAGCTCTTGTGCTTTAGCTAAATTATTTTTAATGTTTTTGAAACTATATTCAGTATTTTTAGATGCAGTAAATCTATCATCATCAGTTAAAATCGATAGTGGAATTGGTAATGTTTTTAATCTATCAG